>JAHFDH010000023.1:3406-19637 GCA_023249055.1 Candidatus Methylomirabilota bacterium | reverse complement strand
CCAGGACTCAATGTCGCCCCGGCGTGGTCTCCGGATGGGAAATGGCTGGTGTTCTCGATGAGTAGCGGGACAGGGACGAATCTGTTTCTCATCCGGCCGGATGGGACCGGTCTCCGGCAACTGACGCAGGGGCCGCATATCGATATCTCCCCGTCCTTTGCGCCGAACGGGCGGCAGATTGTATTCAGCTCGGATCGGGGCGGCACGCCCCAGATCTATCTGATGGATATCGAAGGGACCAATATCCGGCGTCTGACCTTTGGCGTCGGCGACTACAGCGTATCGCCGCGATGGTCCCCGCGCGGGGATAAGATCGTCTTCGTCGGCAGATCGCACGGGAGCTTCGATATCTTTCTGATCAGTCCCGACGGGACGGGATTGACGCAGGTGACCTCGAACTCGCACAATAATGAGGAGCCGTCGTGGTCGGCTGATGGTCGGCATATTCTCTTTAGCTCGATGTGGAATGGTCATCGGCACCTCTACATCATGAAGGCCGACGGATCGGATCAACGTCAATTAACCAAGAATGGGCAGGAAAACTACCTTGCCGACTGGTCGCCGTAGGCGAGGATGAGCAGCTTCCTTCAGGGGATAGCGTACAGGTGTAACTGGGAAATTGGCGGCGGAGCGTAGAAGAAAACCTGGCGAGAATAATGGGAGGGAATAGGGGATGAGACGGATACCGCGAGTATGGATCGGTTCTACGATAACATTAGCTGTGACGGCGTTGTTCCTGACCGGTTGCCCGAAGAGGCCGGAGGTTGTAGAGACGGTTCCAAGTCCGAGTGCGCAGCAGGGCCAGGTCGGCGTTTCGCCAGCGCCGAAGGCCGCTGTCCCCGAAGAGAAGTCGCCCACCGAGGTGGCGGTCCAGGCGCCGGAAGCCAAACCCGCGGAGACGGGTGCGGTTCCGGAGGCCAAGTTCGCTGAGGCAGAGGTCAGACAGGACGCCTCGGCGGCGGCGCAGGCGACAGCGCTGCAGGATATCTACTTCGACTTCGATCAATCCGCCATTCGAGAGGACTCAAAGAAGCTGCTGAATGATGATGCCGACTGGTTCAGAAAAAACCCGGCGGCCAAGGTGACCATCGAAGGCCATACCGATGAGCGTGGCTCCAGCGAGTACAATCTTGCGCTTGGCCAGCGGCGAGCCAGGACCACGCGCGATTACCTGGTGGCTGTCGGAGTCGCTGCAAATCGGATCAACACTATTAGTTATGGGAAGGAGCGCCCGTTTGTTCCGGGGCACGACGAATCCGCCTGGACGTGGAATCGACGAGCGCATTTTGTCCTCAGTGCGAAATAACAGTATGTGCGGTGTGGCCGATTCCTGAGTAGAGAGAAAGACCATGAGGCGTTATCTGCCGCCGGCGGCGGCGCTGACTTTCAGCCTGTTGATGATGGGGTGCGAAGGGGATGTACCCCTGCGCATGGTTCAACGGGATGTCGACACCGTGCGGGGCGAGGTGGCGGCTGTCGCCAGGACCGGAGAGGGGGACAGGCTGTTCATCGAAGGACGCCTCAGGAAGGTTGAGGACCGTCTGGAACGGAGTGAACGCGCCCGCGCAGCCCTGGAAGACAAGCTGGGGAAGATGGAGTCGGATTTCAAGAGCCAATCTGCGAGGGTCGCCCAGGAACGGCAGGAGCGACAGGCGTTCCTTCAGTCTCAGGCGGCTCTCAGCGTAAAGCTGGACGAGTTGACAACGGGGGCACGCCTGGCTCAGGGACAGACCGAAGGGATGGGCCACGGCATTACAGAGATCAACGGGCGAGTCGATGAGTTGGGACGCCAGGTCGACCAGGTCGGGCGGCGGCTGAACGGGTTCGACAAACAGGTCAGCCAGGCGGCAAGTGCTGCGCAGGAGACGGCAGCCGTGGCCCGGCAGGCAGCGGCTGCGTCTCAGCAGACCGCGCAGCAAGTGACCGCAGCCCTCCAACAGATGGCTAATCAGACCAACGCCGCGATTGAGCAGGTCAACGCAACCGCGCAACGCGCGCTGACCGAAGCCAGAAAAACGACTAAGGGAAAGCCGATCAGCAGTGCTCCCGGTCCGTCTCGTGTCGAGCCGCCGCCCCTGTCTACTCCGGCAATCCCGGTGACGGCGCCCTCTTCAGTTCCGCCGGCGCCGACTGCCGCCGCCTCGGCTCAAGCGGTGGCGCCGTCTCCGCCCGCGGCTCGGACGGCGGAGTCGCCTCCGCCCCCGAGCCCGAATGCTCGACCGGCGGCCAGGGCGGAGAACGCCGGCGAACTGTACAGGAATGCCCTGAACGATTATGCGAAAGGCGAGTATGAGCTGGCGATCAACGGCTTCCGGCATCACATTGAGCTCTATCCCAATTCCAGCCTCCTGCCGAACGCCAGGTACTGGCTCGGCGAGTCGTATTACAGCCAGAAGAACTATGACCAGGCGATTAAGGAGTTTGCGCTTCTCGTCAAGCGGTATCCGGAGAATCCAAAGGCAGCGAGCGCTCTGCTGAAGCAGGGGTTTGCGTACCTCGAGTTGGGGGACAAATCCAGAGGGCGAACGATGCTTGATAATCTGCTCAAGCAGTTCCCGAAGTCGCAGGAGGCGAAGTGGGCCAGGGAGCGGCTGAGCCGGATGAAGTGAGACGGGTCAGGTATTGACAGTTCAGGGTCACGCCGTGTTGGAGTCGAGCATTTCCAAAGATGGAGCCTTGCGGACGATCATCGCCCTGAAGGCTGTGGGTGGGGTCTTGTTCTTGCTGATCGGCCTCGGTGTGTTTGCCATGGTCAATAAAGACATTGCCGATCTGGCAGAGGGAGCGGCGGATTCGCTGGGTGTCGATCCGGAGAACCACCATCTTCTGCGGCTGCTTGAGTGGCTTACGGGAATCTCTCCAAAACAGATCGTCATCACAGGGTTCGCGGCCATCCTGTATTCGGCCCTTCTGCTGACGATGGCCTGGGGACTTCACCTGGGACGGGTATGGGCCGACTGGCTGACGATCGGCGCGACGGGGCTTTTTATTCCTCTTGAACTGTACGAAGTGGTCTGGTCGCTTCGCCTCACCTACTCGATTGCGCTTGCGATCAACATCTTTGTCGTGTGGTATCTGATCCGTCGCCGCATCCGACCCTCCTGTAGCTGATCGCTGTCAGTGGATCGCTGTATTTGAAAGGCGCTCGACCACAAGGTCTCCCATGTGCGCCGTACCGATCAGTGTCGTCGGTCCCGGTTGCCGGATATCGGGCGTTCGGTACCCGGCTTCGAGCACCAGGCCGACGGCAGCTTCAACGGCAGCCGCCGCCGACTCGTGACGGAGCGAGTGGCGCAGGAGCATCGCGGCGGACAGGATGGTGGCAAGGGGGTTCGCCGTATCTTGACCGGCGATGTCGGGAGCGGAGCCGTGGATCGGTTCGTACAGGCCCGGTCCATCTCCGAGGCTGGCTGAAGGGAGCATGCCGATAGAGCCGGCGAGCATGGCGGCCTCGTCGCTCAGGATGTCTCCAAAGGTATTTTCGGTCAATATCACGTCGAAACGTCGAGGATCGCGGATGAGTTGCATCGAGCAGTTGTCCACCAGCATGTGGTCCAGCTCGATGTCCGGGAACTCCCTGGCTGTCTCGGCGACCACGCGACGCCAGAGCTGGGAGCTGGCCAGCACATTGACCTTATCGACAGACGTCAGCCGCTTTCGACGCTGCGCGGCGATCTGAAATCCGATCCTGGCGATCCGCTCGATCTCGAAGGTGGTGTAGCTCAACGTATCGATGCCCTGTTCGCCCTTGCCGTCCGGGGCGGGCCCTATCCCTTTCGGTTCGCCGAAGTACAGGCCGCCGGTCAGTTCTCTCAGGACGAGCAGATCGACCCCCTCAATAATCTCGCGCTTCAGCGGCGAGGCATCGACGAGGGGGGCGAACAGCTTCACCGGTCTGAGATTCGCATACAGCCCCAGCTCTTTGCGCAACGCGAGCAGCCCCCGCTCAGGGCGGCGATCCACCGGGAGGCTGTCCCACTGCGGTCCGCCGACCGCGCCGAAGAGGATGGCCTCGGAGGCCCGGCAGAGGCTGAGGGTCTCCGGCGGCAGCGGGGTTCCGCACCGGTCGATAGCCGCGCCTCCAACGATCTCCTCGTCGAACGTCAGTGGGATGCCGAACAGAGCGCCGATGCGCCGTAAGACCTTCACCGTCTCCCGGACGATCTCCGGCCCCACGCCATCGCCGGGTAGCACAGCAATTCGAGCCATGAATCCTCCCTGACCGTTGACCCGTATCCGCATCACATGCGCCAAGCGCTTTCATGACTAGCACGGCGGGCTGGGGAGGTCAAGGGCAAAGGACGGCTGTCGGGCAGACTATGCTATACTGACACCATGAAAATCCTCTCTGCTGAGTTTGTCACAAGCGTATCATTGCTCGCCCAGCTCCCGCGTGAGCCACGAGCGGAGATCGCGGTCGTGGGCCGCTCCAATGTCGGCAAGTCCTCGTTGATCAACTGCCTGCTGCGCCGCCGTGGACTTGCGCGCGTCAGCGCTACGCCGGGGCGGACGCAGCTTCTCAATTATTTCCTGGTGAACCAGGACTTCTATCTGGTCGATCTTCCCGGCTACGGGTACGCCAGGGCGCCGGAGTCGATTCGGCGGACGTGGGGGCCGCTGGTCGAGGGATACCTCGCTGCGCGTCGCAACCTCAGGGTGGTTGTGGTGCTTCTTGATGCGCGACAAGGCGTCACCGAGAGAGACCTGCAGATGACGCGGTTGCTGGATGAGCTCTCTCTCGATTGGGTCCCGGTGCTGACCAAGATTGATAAGCTTCGGCGAACAGCCCGACAGGCGCAGATCTGCGGCGTCGCCCACGCCTTGGACTTGAGCGATTCCCGATCGATCATCCCATTTTCCGCGAAGTCTGAGGAGGGCCGGGAATCGTTGCTGGCCGCCATCGACGGTATGGCGCACAAGCGGTTTCACCCGAGGGATTCGGCGTTGACTCCGACCTCCGGACCTGCTAGGCTCGGAACGGCGGTGACAGGGCGGTCATAGTCGCCGGCTTGTGCGGCAGTGTGTGAGGAGTTGGACGAGTTGACATGAGCAGGTCGAGGCGAGTTCGAGACTATCTGTACGGTCTGTGCGGATTGATGGGGTTGGTCGTGTTGCTTCAAGGGTGTGTGACCGCGCGGACGGTCGGGCCTGAACCCGGGATCACGCGCGGAGCGCTCGGCGCGCCCGTCGCGTCGGCGACGGAAGCCGCCGAGAAGGGAACAGGCAAGGCCGAGTCGTACTACCGTTTCATGAGGAGCCTGCTGGCAGAGCACGCAGGGGATTACCGGGCATCGATTACGTGGCAGAAGGCGGCACTGCAGGTCGATCCGCGATCCGTCGTGATGCACAATCACCTGGCCTCTCTGTATATGAAGGGGGGCGATCCCCGAGGCGCCATCAATACGGGAGAGGATGTGCTCGCCCTGGATTCGAAGAACCTTCAGGCTCACCTGCTCTTGGCCTCCGTCTATCAGGGTCTGCATAACCTTTCGGCTGCCGAGCGCTATCTCCGCGAGGCGGTCAACCTTGACCCCGGCCGGACCGACACCTACCTGCAGCTTGCGGGGCTGTATCGGGAGGCCAAGCGAGCGGAGGAGGCGATCGCTGTATACCGGCGAGCGCTGGATGTTGATCCGAACTCTCTGGTCATCCGCTACAATCTGGGTCGGCTGTACCTGGAGGAGGGGCAGCCGGAGCCGGCAAGCCAGATCTTTCGGGAAATCCTCGAACGCGACGCAGAGTTTGATCCCGCCGTGGCGGCGCTCGGGATAAGCCTTGAGGCGCAAGGAAAATTAGATGAGGCCAGGGAGATGTATCGGCGGGCGCTCGAGGACGATCCCAGGAACGGCGAGCTTCGAGAGCGTGTGGCTCACCTGCTGTTGAAGCAGAAAGAGCTGGACGCCGCCCTTATTGAATATCGACGCCTGCTCGATCAAGAGCCGAACAACAGCGCATTCAAGCTGCGGATCGGATTCATCTATTATGAAAAGCGGATGTATGGCGAGGCCATTCAGACCTTTCAGGACATCCTCCGACAGGAACCGGGCAACGCTGAGGTCCGCTACTATCTGGGCCTGACCCTTGAGGATGACAATCGCCACGACGAGGCCCTCGAAGAGTTGGCGCAGATTCCGAAAGACAGTCCACGCTATCCGGACGCGCTGTTCCACCGCGGGTATATCCTCAGCCAGAAGGAACGGTATGCCGAGGCCGGCGACCTGCTTTCCATAGCCGGATCCCTGAGGCCGAACGAAGGGACTATACCGTATCTGTTGGGTCTGATCTATTTTCAGCAAAAACGCTATCCCCAGGCGATCGCGCAACTTGAGCGCGCGCTTGGCCTGGAGCCGAGCAACGCCGCCTATCTGTATCAACTCGGCTCCGCCCTTGAGCGGAGTCGTCAGATTGATAAGGCTGAAACGATCTTTCGCCGGCTTCTGGCGGTCGATCCGAAGCACGCCGATGCGTACAACTACCTGGGCTATATGTTTGCCGATGAGGGGATCAGGCTCGATGAGTCGGTGGCCCTGGTCAAGAAGGCGTTGGAATTTCAGCCGGACAACGGGGCGTTCGTAGACAGCCTGGGCTGGGCCTACTACAAGAAGGGGCTGGTAGACGAGGCCCTGGTGGAACTAAAGCGCGCCGCGGAACTCTCCAAGAAAGAGGATCCCACGATCTTCGAACACCTTGGCGATGTGTACTTCAGAAAGCAGATGGTCCCCGAGGCGATCAGGGAGTGGGAACGATCTCTTGCCATCGACAGCGCCAACGAGGCGGTGCAGCACAAGCTCAGGAAGGCCCGGGACGTTCTCTCCCGGGAGGGTGGATGACCGGACGTCCATCGTTGCGGTTCTTGGCGCTCATCGCAGGGATGGCGCTGAGCGGGTGCACGTATGGTCTTGATCTGGTTCCGGAAGACAAGGGCCTTCCGCGCCCTTCGCGTTCGGTTGCAAGGGAGATTCTCCGTTCCTTACAGGAGCGCGAGCCCAGGGTGACGGGCCTGCAAGCCGTACTCGATCTGACGGTGCGGCGCGAGGGGACGCTGGAGCATCGTCAAGAGGCGGCCGCTATCCGGCGGCCCGATCTGATTCGACTGGAGAGCATCGGTTGGGGCGGATTCACGTCATTAGTGATTGTGAGCGACGGGCGTCGGCTGATCGCGCATGCGCTACTGCAGAATCTCTTCGTGGAAGGGAGTGCGACGCCCGAGAACGTCGCCAGGGTGACGGGGTTCCATGTGGCGCCGGCCCATCTGGTGCGGTTGCTTCTCGGCTTGCCGCCCCTTGCTGTTCGGCTCGACACGGCCGAACTGTACGGCCCGGATTCCGAGCGCGCGTACCTGGTTCGGGAACAGGACTCGCCGTTCACACAGCGCCTCTGGTTGGCCGACGACGACCTGAGCCTGCTGAGGGGGGAGTTGTACGACCGTACATCACTCCGTCTGAGATTCCGGTATGGCCCTGCGGCCGGCGGGTTGGGTACGCTCTTCCTGGAGGAGCCCGTAAAGCGGACGGCCGTAGAGGTATCGTACCGATCGTACACGCTGAATCCCGAGTTGCCGCGTGAGCTGTTTCATCTCCCGCAGCCGTCCCAGGGGGCGCGGGTGGTGGACCTGGACACAGGCGCGGCCCAATTTCTTGGGTTACCTTGAGACATGAAGCAGGTTACGTTGACTTCTCCCTCCAAGGTGAATCTCTTCCTGGAGGTCCTTGGGCGTCGCGACGACGGGTATCATGAGATCTGCTCGATCGTGGCGCTGACCGAACTGTGCGACACCATCGTCTTGGAACGGCGCACGAGCGGGATCACCATCCAGGCCAGAGATCCCAAGGTTCCATCCGGACCTGATAATTTGTGCTATCGAGCGGCCGATCTGCTGCTGCGACACAGTGGCGTGCACGGCGGCGTCAGCATTCGGATCGACAAGCATATCCCTATTGCCGGAGGGATGGGAGGGGGATCGAGCAATGCCGCGGCGACCCTGTGGGGGCTGAACCTGTTGTACAATCTTGGGTGGCCTCGCGAGGAGTTGACAAGCCTCGGGTCCGAATTGGGTTCCGATGTTCCCCTGTTCTTTTGTCGGGAGGCCGCTTTTATACGAGGGCGAGGAGAGCGGGTAGAAGAGCTGGCTGCGCTGACGCCACGATGGCTCGTGATCGCCAATCCCGGAATAGAAATCTCTACGGCGTCGGTCTACCGTCGTCTGAGATTGCCGTTGACATCGGAAAAAGCCGGGTTTACAATGCGGGGTTTGGTTGAGACCGGCCAGGAAGAGGCGGCGCTGTCGCACTGTTTCAACCGGCTGGAAGACGTGGTGCTCGAGGCCTATCCGTTGGTCGCCGGCCTTAAACAGCGGTTGGCGCTGTTGGGTGCAAGCCCGGTTCTGGTCAGCGGAAGCGGACCGACCGTCTTCGGCATCATGCGGGAGGCCGAAATGGCCAAGCGGGTCGCATCAACTCTGGCCGAGAGCGGAATTGCGGCGGTTGCCTGCCGCACGTTGAACACAAATCCTCTCTTCCGACTGGCTGAAAGCTGATTGCCGATTGCTGACAGCTATTGGGGGGTCGGATAAGGGTAATCCGGCAGACTTTGGATCTGCACATCGAGGTTCGAGTCCTCGCCCCCCAGCCAGCACGTAGCGGCTGGCCGCCGTCGGGTGGAGAGGGGCAGGAGGAACTATGTCATATTCGGAGAATGTCTGATGGCTGATCGATTAATTCTTTTCTCTGGCAACGCCAATCCGGCCTTGTCGCAAGAGATTGCGGACTACCTTGACATCCCGTTGGGCGACGCCGAGGTGACGCGCTTCGCCGACGACGAGATCCTGGTTCAGATTTTCGAGAATGTCAGGGGCGCCGACGTGTTCGTTATCCAGCCCACGTGCCGACCCGTCAACGAGAACCTGATGGAGTTGTTGGTGATTATCGATGCCTTGAAGCGGGCGTCGGCCCGGCGGATTACAGCCGTCATGCCGTACTACGGTTATGGGCGGCAGGATCGAAAAGTCCAACCTCGCGTGCCTATTACCGCGAAACTGGTGGCCGACCTCCTGACGGCGGCTGGGGTGCATCGGGTCCTGACGATGGACCTTCACGCCGGACAGATCCAGGGTTTCTTCACGACGCCCGTCGATCATCTGTACGCCGCTCCGGTTCTCCTGCGGTTTTTTGAAGAACGGAGGTTGGGGGATGCGGTGGTCGTTTCGCCGGATGCGGGCGGCGTGGAGCGGGCCCGCGCCTTTGCCAAGCGCCTTGGGAGCCCGCTCGCATTTATCGATAAGCGTCGGACAGGTCCGAATGAGGCAAAGGTCATGCATATCGTCGGCGACGTCGAGGGGCGGGACGTGATCGTTGTGGACGATATGATCGATACGGCGGGAACCCTCACGCAGGCCGTTCCGGCGCTCCTTGAAAAGGGAGCCAAGCGAATCTTTGCCAGTTGTACCCATCCGGTCCTCTCGGACCCGGCGGTGGAGCGGATCGATGGATCGGTCGTCGAAGAGGTCGTCGTGACGAACACCATCCCTCTTCCTGAGAGTTGTCGGTCCAAGAAGTTGACCGTCCTCTCGGTGGCGCCGCTGCTGGGGGAGGCGATCAGCCGCATTCACAAAGAGGAATCTGTCAGCCGCCTGTTCGTCTGACGGTGGGAGGATAGATCGAGTACGTCGACGCGAGGAGGCATCTGACCTGTGCCTCGCGAGAAGGAGAACGCAATGCAAGAATTGGTGCTGAAAGGACAAGTCCGGACGCAGATCGGTAAAGAGGCCGCAAAAAAGCTGCGGCGGCAGCGGCTGATTCCGGCTGTGGTGTATGGCGGCGCGTCCGAGCCTACGGCGGTCACAGTCAATCCCCTTGACATGATGAAGCTGTTGGCGACCGGAGCGGGCGAGAACGCGCTGATTACGCTCGCCCTGGATGGGGACGGCGAGCGATCGAGGACGGTCATTCTGAAAGCGTTACAGCGGGACCCCGTGCGAGGAGGACCGCTGCACGCCGATTTCCTCGAGGTCTCCATGACGCGAAAGATCAAGGTTCAGATTCCTGTGAAGCTGGTGGGAGAGGCGATCGGCGTCAAGCTGAAGGGCGGCCTGTTGGAGCAGCATCTGCGCGAGGTCACCGTGGAGTGCTTGCCTGCCGCAATTCCCGGCCATATCCAGGTAGATATCAGCCACCTTGACTTGGGGCATGGGATTCACGTTCGCGAACTTACCGTGGAAGGAGACGTCAGGGTGGTTGAGGACCCCGCCAGGCCTGTGGTGACGGTGCTGGTCCAGCGGGTGGCGGCTGAGGAGGGGGCTGCGGCCGCAACGGAGGAGAAGCCGGCTGAACCGGAGGTGGTCGGCAAGAAGGAAGCGAAAGAGACTAAGGAAGGCAAGTAGGCAGGCGGCCGGACCGCCTCGTGAGGTACCTCGTTGTGGATCGTGGTGGGGCTGGGCAATCCCGGGCCGGAGTATGAAGGCAGTCGCCACAATGTGGGGTTTCGAGTCGTAGACAGGTTGGCCGACCGGGCCGGATTAGCCCTTACGCGTTGCCGATTCCGTTCGCTGTTCGTGAGGGGTACCCTTCACGGGATCCAGGTGCTTCTGATGAAGCCGCTGACATTCATGAACGAGAGCGGCTTCAGTGTCTCCAGATGGCAACAGGCGTTATGCCTGAAGCCCGATCGGATTATCGTCGTCCACGACGATCTGGATTTGTCTCCCTCTCAGTTGCGAATCAGGATTGGCGGCGGTTACGGAGGCCATCGAGGCATCCGCTCCGTCATCGAGGCGATAGGCAGCCCAGACTTTCTGCGCGTGAAGGTGGGAATCGGACGGCCTCGGGAAGGACAGGATGCGGTCGCGCATGTGCTGGGGCCGTTCAAAAAGAGTGAGGACGACGCGATAGAGGCGGCGATACAGCGGGCTGCCGATGCGGTCGAGGCGCTGGTGCAGGAGGGTCTTGAGGCGGCGATGAACCGATATAATGTTCGAGGCGCCCATCAGGCTCGCATGGCGTAATCCGGAGGAGGTGAAGAGAGTGAATCAATATGAGGTGATTATTATTCTGGACCCGACGCTCACGGAGGAGGGTATCGATAAGGAGATCGATGGACTTCGCGAGGTCGTTGCCAAAAAGGAAGGACAGGTGCTGGAGGTCCAGAAGTGGGGCAAAAAGCGATTGGCCTACGAGGTAAAAAAGCGGCGGGAAGGTCAATACGTTCTGCTCAAGGCAGCCGCTGCGGGCAACGTCGTAGCCGATCTTGATCGGTATTTTCGGATTACTGAGGTCATCCTGAAAGGGACAGTCGTCAGGGCTGAGGAGCCGCGGAAGGGACGCTTTAAGGTGAAGTCGCACGCCACGCTCGAGGGTAGCGCCGTGACGGCTACCCAGGAGGCGGAAGATGGTGAGCTTCAATAAAGTCATTTTACTGGGGAATCTGACGCGGGATCCTGAGTTGCGACATACGCCGGGCGGTATGACCGTGTGTAACTTTGACCTTGCGGTGAACCGTTCGTTCACGACGAAAGGCGGCGAACGACGGGAGGAGGTCTGTTTCGTTACTGTCGTCGTGTGGGATAAGCAGGCGCAGACCTGCGCCGAGTTTCTGAGCAAGGGACGTCAGGCGCTGGTCGAAGGTCGGCTCCAACAACGGTCATGGGAAACCCCGGATGGCCAGAAGCGAAGCAAGCATGAGGTTGTTGCAGAGCGGGTACAGTTTGTCGGCGGGCGAAAGGATGCAGGAGTCTCCGAGGAGGAGCCGCCTCGGTCCGGCGACGAGGAGGTGCCATTTTGAAAGACGATGACGCTCAGGGGGGTGATGACGAATGCTGAAGAAGCGACGGAGTTTTCGACGGGCAAAGGTGTGCAAGTGGTGTGTCGATAAGGTCGAGACGGTCGATTTCAAGGACGCGAAGCGGCTCAGGAACTTTATTACGGATCGAGGGAAGATCATTCCGCGCCGGATTTCCGGCAACTGCGCCGGCCATCAGCGGCAGTTGGGCGGAGCCATCAAAAGAGCTCGCAGTATCGCATTGCTCCCCTTCGCCGCCGATCTGCTCTAAGCGGGAGCAGTCGGCAGATCATTGCGGCGGGGTTGACGACATACGTTCAATGAAAGAGGGATCGGCCACGACGGTTGCGCAAGGCGCGGCCCTTTGTGTCGCGTCTCTTCTGCTCGCGCTGGTCGGCGGGATGATCCCGATTGCCGGGAGTGTGTTCAGTCTGCTGACCCCCCTGCCGCTTATTCTCCTGTCCTTGAGAGTTGGCCGAGGCGTTGCCCTGCTTGGAGTCTTCGCCGTAGGGATCGGTGTCGCCGGCCTTCTGGGTCCCGGACATGCCTGGTTCTTCTACATTCAATTCGGATTGCCTGCGATGGTGCTGGCGGAGGCCATTCGCCGCCGATGGGCTCCGGAGGTTTCGGTTGCCGTGGGGAGTCTGACGGTTGTTGCGGGCGCGCTCGCCGGGCTGTTCATCCTGGCCTGGGGTGCCGGCGGGTCGATACTGGATTTTTTGACGCATCGACTTGACATTGCCGTACGAGACGCGATGGAGTTGTACAGCAAGATGGGCGTTGCTCCCGATGAGGTTGGGCTGCTGTTCGGATCAGGCGAGGAGATACGAACGTTTCTGCTCACGACCTCACCCGGCCTCTTCATGGCGGCGGCGTTGCTCACCACCTCGGTCAACTTCTTTCTGGCCAGGCGGGGAGCGGTTGACGGTACTGTTGTATCCGAAGGACCGGCCACAGGATTCACCTGGAGGGTTCCTGACTGGCTGGTGTGGGTGTTCATCGGATCGGGCGCCTTGCTGCTGAGCGGCCTGCCGATTGCGAAAGAGATCGGGTTTAACGGGCTGCTTGTCATGATGACGGTCTATTTTCTGCAAGGTCTGGCGATCGCCGTGTTCTGGATCCGCCGGTTGAGGCTGTCGCCGTTCGTGGGGTTCCTGGGTGTTGTGCTGCTGCTGCTTCAACCCCTGCTGTTGCTCCTCGTCACGTTGGTCGGGTTGTTCGATATCTGGGTTGTTTTTCGCCGGCATTCGCTTCCAGGATCCCCTGACGCATAGCGCGCGACAGGTGAGGTCGTACGAGAAGGAGGTTACGCACTCATGAAGATCGTTCTCTTGGAACAGGTGGAAAAGGTGGGCTCTATCGGTGAGCAGGTTGAGGTGGCGGACGGCTACGCGCGGAATTTCCTGATCCCCAAGCGCAAGGCGGTCGCGGCGACACCCGCCAATATCAAGTCGCTGAATCATCTCATTCGACAGAATACGGAACGCGAGGCAAGAGGCCGCCGCGCGGCGGAGACAACGGCCGGGAGGATTGCGGAGTTACACTGCGTTATCGCGCGCAGGGCCGGCGAGCAGGGTCGGCTCTTCGGCGCCGTGACCAATCAGGATATCGACGCCGCCCTGATCGCACAGGGAGTGGAGATAGATCGGCGAAAGATCCTCATGGAGGAGCCGATCAAGGCGCTCGGCAGCTATACCATTCCGATCCGCTTACACCCTGAGGTCGTTGCCGAGCTTCGGCTGACTGTCGAGCACGGAGAGGGCTAAGTCGGTGGGACAACGAATCATGCGGGAGGCGACCCTGGATCGGCGTGAGCCGGCCGGAGAGCGCGTGCCGCCGCAGAACCTGGAGGCCGAGATGTCGGTCCTCGGGGCGGTTCTCCAGAGCAGCGAGGCCTTCATGAAGTGCCTTGAGCTGCTGCGGCCGGAGCAGTTCTACCGGGACGCACATCGCAAGATCTTTGCCGCGGCGACCGGACTGTTCGGGCGGGGCGAGCCGGTTGATCTCATCACGATGACCAATGAGCTGCGCCGCCGCGGCGAACTTGACGAGGTGGGCTCCTCGGCGTTCCTTGCCTCACTGGTGGATGCCGTCCCCACGGGAGCCAACGTCGCCTACCATGCGCGGATCGTTCGCGATAAGGCGCTCATGCGCCAGTTGATTACCGTCGCCACCGATATCGTCGGGCTCGGCTTCGCCGACCAGGAGGAAGCGGATCAGGTGCTCGAACAAGCCGAGCAGCAGATCTTCGAGTTGTCGGAGGATCGGGTGCGGCGCGCCTTCCTGCCGTTGAAGTCGATTTTGAAAGATACCTTCGAACAAGTGGAGAAACTGTTTGACCGCAAGACGCAGGTCACGGGGGTGCCCACGGGGTTTGAAGATCTCGACCAGAAAACGGCTGGCCTGCAGCCGTCGGAGCTGGTCATCATTGCCGGTCGGCCCTCGATGGGTAAGACGAGTTTCGCCCTCAACATCGCGAGAAACGCCGCCATCGGGGAAGGGATACCGGTTGGCATCTTCAGTCTGGAGATGTCGAAGGAGCAGGTGGTCCAGCGGCTGCTCTCCTCAGAGGCCGAGGTCGACTCCAACAGGATCAGGACAGGGTGGCTGCGCGAAAGCGATTGGCCGAAGCTGACGAACGCGGCCGGCCAACTATCGGACGCGCCCATCTTCATTGATGACTCAGCCGCGATTTCAGTCATCGAACTGCGGGCGAAGGCGAGGAGACTGAAAGCCGAGCAGAACGTCGGGATGGTGGTGATCGACTATCTCCAGCTTATCTCGGGTCGGGCCCGGTCCGAGAGCCGCCAGCAGGAGGTGTCGGAGATCTGCCGAGCCCTGAAGGCGATGGCCAAGGAGTTGAAGGTTCCGGTGGTCGCGCTGTCGCAACTTGCGCGGCGAACCGAGGAGCGGGAGCGACCGCAGCTCTCGGACCTTCGTGAATCCGGCGCCATTGAGCAGGACTCGGATGTCGTGATCTTCCTGTACCGGCCCGGGTACTATCAGGCCAGAAAGGCCGGGGCCCCGGATCCGGAGCGGGACACCAAGACCGAGATCATCATTGCCAAGCAACGGAACGGTCCGACCGGGACCGTGGAGTTGGCCTTCCTCAGGGAGTATGTCAAGTTCGGCTCACTCGACCTTGTCCATCAAGAGCCGGATGATGCAGAAGAGATGTGACGGGTCGCAGTTCAACGTGTAACGTTCGAAGTGCAATGTTCAACGTTGAACGGGTCACAACTGCTCACTGCGGGTAGGGAGGAGCGATGGCCAAAAGTCAGAGCCATTACCTCTGTCAGAGCTGCGGCTATCAGACCGTCCGCTGGATGGGTCGCTGCCCGGATTGTGGCGAGTGGGCGAGCCTGGTGGAGGAGCGCGCCACAAGCGAACGGCATCGCGGCCGACGCGAGGCGGCGTCCTCGCCTGTGCACCGGGCGACCCCGATTACCGCCGTCGATATCGGCGCGCTCAACCGGGTGAGCACCGGTCTGGCGGAGCTGGACCGAGTGTTGGGGGGCGGGATCGTGTCCGGCTCGTTTGTGCTGGTGAGCGGCGATCCCGGCATCGGCAAGTCAACCCTGCTCCTTCAGGCGTCGATGCAGATCGCGCAGAAGGATGGGGTCGTCTTGTATGTCTCCGGCGAGGAATCGCTTCAGCAGACTCGATCCAGGGCGAGCAGACTGGGTCCGCTTTCCGATCGTCTCCTCCTGCTCGCCGAAACCTCCCTCCAGGTGATTCTGGAGCAGACCGACCAGATCCGACCGACCATCCTGGTTATCGATTCCATTCAGACTATCGCTTCGGAAGATCTGGAGTCCCCTCCCGGCAGCTTCAGCCAGGTTCGCGAAGCGGCCGTTCGGCTGATGGCGCTCGCGAAGGAGAAGGGGATCAGCACCGTGATCATCGGCCATATCACGAAGGAAGGGGCCATTGCAGGCCCGAAGGCGATGGAGCACCTGGTTGACGCCGTCGTATTCATGGAGGGGGAGGGGCATCAGATTCATCGCCTGCTCCGAACCGTCAAGAATCGTTTTGGCCCCACGCCAGAGGTCGGGGTATTCGAGATGACGGCGTCCGGCCTGCAAGAACTCGCCAATCCCTCGGAGGTGTTTCTGGCGCAGCGCCCGTCCGGAGCGCCGGGCTCTGTTGTGATTCCGACCATGGGGGGAAGCCGGCCGCTGCTTGTGGAACTGCAGGCATTGGTGGCGGCGCCAAGCGCCCCAATCTCCAGACGGGTATTCAACGGCGTGGAGAGTAACCGGGGTATGCTGCTGCTGGCCGTGCTGGAAAAGCGGCTCGGCCTGCCGCTCAACGCGTGCGATGTGTATGTCAACGTCGTGGGCGGCGTCAGGGTAGAGGAGACCGCTGCCGATCTCGGTATCGCCGCCGCAGTCCTCTCAAGCGCTCGAAACCTTCCGCTCGATCCCGGACTCTGCGTGTTCGGTGAAATCGGCCTGGC
>JAHFDH010000023.1:2142-3306 GCA_023249055.1 Candidatus Methylomirabilota bacterium | reverse complement strand
CTTGTTGAACAGGCGGCAGGTAATTACAGATGATGACCATGCGCGAGGTCATCGAGACGTATGAAAGGGGGTGATCGATTTGAGCAACTATCGCGTTGGTCTCCCGATGATCGCTGGAGGGGCGGCCATCGGATTCTATCTGGCCTCACGGGCCGGCGTGGGTCAGTACCAGTGGCTGCTGAGTTTAGCCGGCCTCATGCTGGGGGCCTCCTGCGGCGTGGTTGTGATGGTCCTCCAGCGCAAGTTTCATCAGGCCTCCTTGCAAGTGATCGTCAGCGGTGTCATCGGATTCGTCCTGGGTCTTGGGTTGGCCGAACTCTTATTCAGCGCTATTTCAGGCTTTCTGGACTTTATTCCCAATTATATCGCGATGACCATGCAGATCATTGTCACTATCGGGTCGGCGTACCTGGGAGCTGCGATTGCGATAGAGAAGAGCCGAGGATTCACCATGTTGGATCTGGTTCGGCTTTTCAGGGAAAAACCGCGGGGTAAGAGTTACAAGATTCTGGATACCTCGGTCATCATTGACGGCCGCATCGCCGACATCTGCGAGACGGGGTTTGTTGAGGGGACGCTTCTCATTCCGCAGTTTGTCTTGCGGGAGTTGCAGCAGGTTGCCGATTCGTCGGATCCGCTGAAACGCAACCGTGGACGTCGGGGACTCGATATTTTGCAGAAGATACAGAAGAGGGTCGATGTGCACGTCGAGATCAGCGATATGGACTTCCCGGATGTCCGTGAGGTGGATGCAAAATTGGTTGCGCTGGCCAAGGCCGTAAATGCCAAGGTGGTCACCAACGATTTCAATCTGAATAAGGTGGCCGCGCTGCAGGGGATCGGGGTATTGAACATCAATGAGTTGACTAATGCGCTTCGACCTGTTGTTCTGCCTGGTGAGGAGATGCAGGTCTACGTGCTGAAAGAAGGCAAGGAGTATAACCAAGGCATTGCCTACCTCGATGATGGGACGATGGTGGTCGTCGATAGCGGCCGTCGATATATCGGTCAGACTGTCGAGGTGCGCGTCACCACAGTGTTGCCGACGACAGCCGGGCGCATGATCTTCTCGCGTCTGAAGGAAGAGGCCGAAGCCGCGTAAACCCCCAACCCCTATGCATATCACTGCCATTGTTCCCGCGGCGGGCGCGGGGATCCGTTTCG
>JAHFDH010000023.1:0-2132 GCA_023249055.1 Candidatus Methylomirabilota bacterium | reverse complement strand
ACGACAGCCGGACGCATGATCTTCTCACGTCTGAAGGATGAGGCCGAAGCCGCATAAAAGCAGGGTATGGGGTGTAGGGTATAGGGTGTAGAAAAGGCATCTGCCCCTACCCCCTACCCCCTACCCCCTACACCCTATGCATATCACTGCCATTGTTCCCGCGGCGGGCGCGGGGATCCGTTTCGGAGGAGCAGTCAAGAAACAGTTTATCGCGCTGAATGGTCTGCCGATACTCAGCTACACGTTGCGAGCACTTGCGGCGTCCAATGCGCTTTCAGCCATTATTGTCGTGGCTCCTCCCGGAGAAGAGTCCAGAGGTCGAGAGGCGCTGGAGCTGGCCGATGTAAATCTGGAAACGGAGGTGGTCCCGGGGGGACAGACACGGCAAGACTCAGTCTATAACGGTCTACAGAGGGCGAAGGCGGACACGGATCTTGTGTTGATCCACGACGGCGTTCGCCCTTTCGTTTCTCGTGAAGTTGTGCTGGCTACTGTAAGTGCCGCAACGGAGGTGGGCGCGGCGGTTTCGGCCGTGCCTGTCGTCGACACTATCAAGCGGGTCGGCGCCGACGGCTTCGTGGTAGAGACGTTGCCGAGAGGACAGCTCTGGTCGATCCAGACCCCTCAGGTCTTCCGGTATGCGCTCCTGATGCGGGCCCATCGGGCCGTTCGGGAGCAAGGGATCGTTGCCACCGACGATGCGGCGCTTGTGGAGCGAATAGGGGGGATGGTCAAGGTTGTGAGAGGCAGTTATGAGAATCTTAAAATTACGAGCGAAGAGGATCTGCCTTTTGCCGATCTGATTCTACGACGGCGGTCGGCGCAATGACGGTCGGTATCGGATTCGATATGCACCCGTTAGTGTCCGGTCGACGCCTGGTCCTTGGCGGTGTGGAGATACCATTCGACAAAGGCCTTGACGGCCACTCGGATGCGGATGCCCTGGCCCATGCGGTGATCGACGCGATACTGGGCGCGGCGTGCGCCGGCGATATCGGCTCCTGCTTCGGGACGAACGATCCTCAATACAAGGGCGTATCGAGTCTCCTGCTTCTCAGGGAGGCCTTCCGACGAGTGCAGGCGCTTGGGTACCTGGTGGATCACATCGACGCGACCATCATCGCGGAGGCCCCCAAGCTGGCATCGTATATTTCGCAGATGCGGGCCAACCTCGCAGAAAGCGTGGAAACGGCGGTCGAGGGGGTGAGTGTCAAGGCGGCGACTGCGAATCGGGTCGGCGCGCTTGGGGCGGGTGACGGCATCGCCTGTTTCGCCGTTGCCTCCCTCCGACGGCATGAATGACGCCATAGGATGACGGAGATAGTCGAGTGGCGCTGATCATCTACAACACCTTGCATCAGAAAAAAGAGATATTCGAACCGGCTGTGCCGGGCGAGGTCCGGATGTACGCCTGCGGACCGACTGTCTACGATCGCGCCCACATCGGTCATGCGCGCGCCGCCCTGACCTTTGATGTGGTGTGGCGCTACCTGGAACGCCGAGGCTACAACGTCAGCTACGTACGTAATTATACGGATGTGGATGATAAGATTATTCAGCGGGCCGCCGAGTTGGGGCAGTCGCGCGAAACGCTGGTGGAGGAGCAGATCGAGGCCTATCGCCGGGACATGGAGGCTCTTGGGCTCAGAACACCGACGAAGGAGCCTCGAGCCACCCAACATATCCGCGAGATGATCGAGCTCATCCAGATCCTGATGGTGAAGGGAGTCGCGTATGCTGTCGAAGGCGATGTCTATTTCGAGATCAGGCGAGCGCCCGACTATGGGAAGCTGTCCCATCGGAGTCTCGATGAGTTGCAGGCAGGGGCGAGGGTTGAGGTCGATCCGAGGAAGCGGGATCCTCTTGATTTCGCCTTGTGGAAGGCGTCTCGGCCGGGAGAGCCGGCATGGGAGAGCCCGTGGGGCTCCGGCAGACCGGGCTGGCATATTGAGTGCTCAGCCATGTCGATGAAATATCTCGGCGAGACCTTCGACATCCACGGCGGCGGAGCTGATCTGATCTTTCCTCATCATGAGAACGAGATTGCGCAGTCGGAGTGCGCCACCGCCAAGCCGTTTGCCCGCTACTGGATTCATAACGGATTCGTCAACATCCGCGCCGAAAAGATGTCG
>JAHFDH010000130.1 GCA_023249055.1 Candidatus Methylomirabilota bacterium | reverse complement strand
GTGCCGTATCACGATGAAGATGATCGACCCTACCCAAAGCGCGACAAACACCCCGGCCAGGATAATCCCCACCCGCCGATTCCTCTGCCGTATATCCCGGGAAGGCACGATCCACGACATCGCTGGTACCGTTCCAACTATTTTCGTCGCATCACGTTGGAACGGCACTAGAATGGAACCTTGTCCAGGGCCATGAGCACCAGCAGCGCCGGCAGGTACACGATCGACGCGAAGACCAGCCGCCGCGCATCCGCGGTCGATCGCGACAAGGCAAGCGCAACTCCGCAGCCGAGCAGGCCAGCACCAAGCCCTAACGCGCCAAGAAAATAGACTGAGCCCGCAAACCCGATGAGCGTCGGCAACAAGCCAACGACGAGCAAGGCCAAGCAATTGCTGACGATCTGACGCCCGGTGATTCTCCCGTCCGGATCGACCACGGACAGGACCCGGATCCCCGCGCGGGCATAGTCGTCGCGATACAGTCGGGCGATCGCCAGGGTATGTGGAAGCTGCCAGAGAAACAGGATTGAAAAGAGAACCCAGGCTTCGAGGCCAAGCTCGCCCCTGGCGGCAGCCCAGCCGATCACTGGTGGCAGCGCACCAGGAACCGCTCCCACAACACTGCAAAGCGGGGTCTTCCGTTTGAGCGGCGTGTACAGAAAGAGGTAGCTGCCCACAATGATCGCCGCCACCAGACCGCTCAGCATGTTGACCGAGATGGAGAGGTACAGCAGACCCGTGGCCGTGATCCCTGCGCCGAATGCCAGCGCCTCGGTGGGCTGAAGTCGTCCGTCTGGCAACGGCCGAAGCCGCGTGCGCTCCATCTGTGCGTCCACCTCGCGCTCGAGAAACTGGTTCAGCGCGAGGGTTCCCCCGGCCGCGAGCGCCGTCCCGATAAGCGTCTGCAACAGCGCCGCGTAGTTCGGCATGACCGGGGAGCCAAGGTAAAAGCCGACAAACGTGGTGACCAGGACCATGAGGACCACCCGTGGCTTCGTCAGCGCTGCAAAATCTACCGCCCGCCTGCGTGCGCCTGTCAGCCCGATGTCCAGCGTTTCAGTTCTGAGAATCATGCACGCACCTGTTCGGCGATGAAACCCCGGCTGGTGATGCCCTCTTGCGACAAAAGCAGCTGATAGGTCCGCAGGGTCAGCACCATACAGGCCGCAAGCATCAGGGTGCCGGTCACCCTATGGGTGGCTGGGAGCGCCAATCCAAGAACCGGAGCGTAGAGCACCATGAGTGAAGTGAACCGAGCCGCATAGGAGCCGATGCCCAGCACGAGCTGGACAACCAGCAGGCCGAGTAGGATGGTCGCGGGCCGCATGAGCTTTCGCTGATCCGGATGATGTTTCATGATGCGCCGTGCAAGCAGGAACACGTGGATGGTGACAAGCGCAGCAAACAACAGATGAGCGTGCAGCAGACCGCCCATATGCGTCAGCATCGCCCCGAAGACGATCTGCATGTACACAAACACGGTCGTCAGGAGGCAGAGACGCTTCAGCGCCCCGGAATCAGCAGCCATGATCTTCTGTGGCTCCTGGTTCCACTCGGAGGAGGTGAGGAGCGCCAGGGTCACGGTCAGCGCAAAAAATGCCTGTGCAAGGCATCCATGGATGGCTGCGAGTCCACCTCCGGCAGAAAGGAGCACCACTCGAAGGCCCCCCAGCACGCCCTGGACGATCACCGCTGCGACGGCAACAGCTCCCAGCCATCGAACCGATCTCCTGGGCTCCTTGAACCACAGCAAGAGGGCCAACGTCAGGGTCAGCAGACCGACAACAGACCCGATCAGCCGATGACTGTGCTCGTAGAAGATGCCTCCAACCATCTTCGACCATGGGTAGAGGAACATGTTATACCCAAACGTGGTTGGCCAGTCGGGCACCGCCAGACCTGATCCGGTGTTGGTGACGAGGCCGCCCACAAAGATCAACACGATCGTCGAGGCGCAGTTCAGGAGGGCGAGCCGGCACATCCACGCGTTGTCAATCCCGCGGCCGGCGCTCGAGGCGACTGCCCGATCCGACATCTCTCTCTGTTCCTAATGAGCTGCCGCTACCTGCGCTGACACGAGCGGCCGGTTCTGGGGAAGGTAGTCTTCGGCGACCTCGGGCGAGCTGTACTCGTAAGGCCCGCGATAGACGACGGGGATTGTATCGAAGTTGCCATGGGGTGGCGGCGACGGCGCAACCCACTCCAGGGTATTCGCCTTCCACGGATTCCGCTCGGCCTTCTTCCCGGCGAACAGGCTCCAGAAGAAGTTGATCACAAAGGGGATCTGGGCGAGGCCAAGCCCGATCGCGCTCACCGTGATGAAGACGTTCACCGGCTGCAGCGGCTGGAGGAACTCATACTGCATCGGGTTGTAGATGCGCCGCATGTGTCCACCGATCCCGAGGATATGCATCGGGAAGAACGTACAGTTAAAGGCGATGAACGTCGGCCAAAAGTGGATCTTTCCGAGCGTCTCGTTCATCATCCGGCCAAACATCTTCGGGAACCAGTAGTAAATGGCCGCGAAGATCCCGAAGACGCTGCCCCCGAAGACAACATAATGGATATGGGCGACGATGTAATACGTATCGTGGATGAAGATATCCACCGGGGTAGAGGCCATGTAGATGCCACTCAAACCCCCGATGACGAACATCGAGACGAAGGCCAGCGCGTTGAGCATCGGCGTCGTGTACCGGATCGAGCCGCCCCACAAAGTCCCGAGCCAATTGAATGTCTTGATGGCTGATGGCACCGCGATCACCATCGTGGAGATCATAAAGCCGGTGCCAAGTGCCGGGCTCATCCCACTCTGAAACATGTGGTGGCCCCAAACAATCCAACTGAGAAAGGCGATTCCGATCATCGAGAAGGCCATGGCACGATAGCCGAAGATCGGCTTGCGGGCGAAGACAGCCAGGATGTCCGAGCCGATCCCCATCGCCGGGAGGATCAAGATATAGACCTCAGGATGGCCGAAGAACCAGAAGAGGTGCTGCCAGAGCAGCGGCTCGCCCCCGCCCGCGGGAAGGAAGAAGCTCGTCCCGGCCATGCGGTCCAGCAAGAGCATCGCCAGCGCCGACGTCAGGACCGGGAGCGCCAGCAAAAGAAGGATGGCCACAATGAAGAGGGACCAGATGACAAGCGGCATGCGGAAGAACGTCATTCCTGGCGCACGCATGTTGACGATCGTCGTGATGTAATTGATCGATCCCATCAGCGACGAGATGCCAAGGATGATGAGGCTGATGCACCAGATGTTCTGGCCCCAATTCACGCCGGTGTACTGGGTCACGGCGGTGAGCGGGGCGTAGGAGGTCCAGCCTCCGGCCGCGTGACCGCCTGGCACAAAGAAGCCGGCGAGCATGACCACGCCGGATACGGCGCCAACCCAGAACGAGAGCATGTTGAGGACGGGAAAGGCCATATCCCTCGCGCCGATCATGAGGGGGATCAGGAGGTTGCCGAAACAGCCCACCAGGATCGGCATGACCACGAAGAACACCATGATCGTGGCGTGCATGGTGAAGAGCTGATTGTAGAACGACGGGTTCATGTACCCGTCCGTCATGAACGGCTCTGGAATCCAACGAGTGCCAGGGACCTGCGTCTCCGGCCAGGCCAGTTCCCAGCGGATCATGAGCGCCATCAGTCCGCCCAAGATCATCATAAACAGGCCCAGAAACAGGAACTGCCTGGCGATCATCTTGTGGTCGGTAGAGAAGATATAGGTGCGCACGAAGCCCAGCTTCTCGTGCCCCACATGTTCCACATGCGTCGCTGTCGCTGCTACGGACATGGCGTCACTCATCAGTAGTTGCCCTTTCCTTATAGGTACTCTGCAGCACCGGGGAAGACACCTCGGTCGGCCAACTCCCGGGTCTCTTCGGGGAGGTGGCCAAGTTCAGGCCGATGGCCAGTGCTCTTTCACCCATTTGTCGTACTCATCAGCGGGGTGTACGTACACCCAGCCTCGCATCCCGGAGTGGCCAAACCCGCAAAGCTCGGCACAGGGAAGTTCGTATCGGCCGGGCTTGGTCGCCTGAAACCAGGCCTGGATCTCACGCCCGGGGACGGCATCCTGTTTCAGCCGGAAATTCGGCAGGAAGAAGCTATGGATCACGTCCTTTGATTTGAGGTGGACAATGATAACCTTGTTGACCGGCACATGGACCTCGTTCTCCATTTCCAGGTCATCCTGGGTTCCCAGTTTTCCGTCCGGGCCGGGATACGTCACCTCCCAGTTAAATTGCTTCGCGGTTACCTGGACATGGACATCGGCTGGCGGCATGTGGCCTTTGACGTGTCCCCATGTCGCCTGGCTCATGAATGACAACACGACCAGGATGACGGCTGGCACGATGGTCCAGATGATTTCGAGCGTGGTATTCCCGTGCGTGTATCTGGCGGGCCGGCCCTCCCGGTGACGGTAGAGGATGAGGAAGGCCACCATGGTGACTGCTACCAAGAGGAACGTTGCGCCGGTGATGTAGTAGATAAGGTAAAAGAGGCGGTCGATATCTTTCCCGTAGGTTGATACGTTCTCTGGAAGCCAACTCATCATCAGGATTTAGCCTCTCAACGGTGTCCCGCGTTTATGTTGCCTGAGGACATGCGACGGAACGGCTCCGCCTTTTCTCTGTATCGGTCGCCGCTGCCTGAAAGAACTGAGGAGGTGAACGCGGGCGGGCGCGCGCACAGGACCTTGGGTCGCCGATTGCGCCTATTCCCGTTCGGAACCCGCAGGAGTCTAGCCGAGCGACTGGACTAAGTCAACCCCAAAAGTCGACAGTTCACTGTTCACGGTAGAGACTGAGACAAGCTCTTGTCCGTCAACTGTGAAACGTGAACATCTCTGCGTGAGACCTTCTACTTCTTGGCAAGCTCGATCTGGACCTTGGTCTCCTCTTTCGACTTGACGGTCACCTCTTTTACCGACTTACCCAACGTCTCATGCCAGATCTCTAGTTTATAGTGTCCCGGTGGAACGTCCTTCAGGGTGAAGTCACCCTTCTCATCGGTGACGGCCACATATGGATGGTCGGAGACGACGATCCAGCCAAGCATCCAGCCATGCGCGTCGCACGTCACCTTGATTGTCTCTGGCTTTTTGAAGTCAGCAGGCATCACCTTCTTGAACTTCGGCTGGGCCTTGTTGAAAGCCGGGTTCGCGGTGCTATAGGTGTGAATGTTATGCAGAATCCCGTCACTATTCAAGATATCCACCGGCGCGCCCGCCGGAACCACCAAGACATGCGGCCTATAGACACAGCCATTTTGATCCAGCGTTGTCTTCGCGATCCCCCACTTCTTGCCCTTTTTCACATCGGTCAGACTCACTACGGTATTCTCAATGCCTTTGTTCGGCCCGACGATGAGGTCCCAGCTCAGGTGCTTCTCTTTTCCACAGACTTCCATGTCTTTGGTCACGGGGACTTCTTTCCTCGCGGGCGGCGCCCCGGCGAATTTAATCGAGCCGGAGATCGTCCCCCCGTCTTTCACCTCGCCCCCTTCATAGGCTGGGGCTTGAGCGACGGCCCCGAGGATGAGGCCAGCCGCCGCTGCGACTGCTAACGTTTTCCGAATCGTGTTCATGGCTGCACTGCCTCCTTTGGTAGTGTGTGACACTGTTCCTTGAAACCCCACTCATTGGACGG
>JAHFDH010000129.1 GCA_023249055.1 Candidatus Methylomirabilota bacterium | reverse complement strand
CTGTGCCGCTGACGCTGTCTAGCGGCTACCGCTTCTACGATTTCAACAACCGATCGCCGGAGATTGTATTCCCGGCGCATACGGTCCGGGATACGTCGCTTACGGTCGGTTCTGAGGTCACCACACCCTTTTCCTACAGGAAGCACAACGCCCACCTGGACGCAGGGTATCCTCTTCTGAGCGACCTCCATGTCAAGCTGGGCTACGAGTGGGAGCGCTGGGACCGCGATCCGAACCAACGGGAGCTGCCGACCAGCGATGAACATTTCCTGAAGACCAGTCTGGATTATACGCCGATCGACTGGCTTCTGTTCCGCGCCGCATACCGTCGAAGCTGGCGCAATATCGGCAACTATACGCCCCAAGCCCATGATGTGCACGTTACGAAGGACATTGAGGGAGAGGCGTTTGTGCCGGATTCGACGGGCCAGTCGATTCTGCTTCGGAAGTTCGACGAAGCCGACCGGATCAGGGACAGAGTGGAGATTCTGGCGTCAATCACTCCGATCGAGACACTGAACTTTACGGCTACCTATAGCCTTATTCGGGATGATTTTGGCAACTCCCCGCTCGGGCTGCAGGACTCGAGGGGGTGGAGCCTGGGTGGTGATCTGACTTACAGCCCGGTCTCGTGGCTGTCGTTCTTCGTAAACTATATGAGGGAAGAGTTCAACTACGATCAGCTCTCTCGTTCCAGACCGGTCGTCAGCGGCGAGGGTGTTGACTTTACCGATTTCAACTGGAGGAGTATTAACAGGGATAAGGTTGATACCTATGGCGTCGGCGCCGACGTCAGCCTGATTCCGAAACGCCTCAACTTTCGGCTGACCTACTCCTTCTCCGATGCCGACACGATTATCAATTCATTCAACCCGGTGACGCCGACCAGTGGCACGGCGGCCCAGCAGGCGACCGCGACGGCCGTCCGCTATCCGCTATCGAACACGAATCTGCACACGCTGATCGCGGCGCTTCGCTATAACCTGACTAAAAATTGGAGTCTCAAAGGCGAATATCGATTTGAGCAGTTTCGGGAGAAAGACTGGGCGACCGATCAGATCGGGCAATCTGGCCTGACGAACCTGCCGCCGACAACCGATACCTTTCTGGGTGCTCGGTTTCTCCAGAATTACGACGCCCATATCGGGGCGTTTACGCTTCGCTACCAGTTCTGAGCGAGGCTCCTTATTTCAGACGCCTCGCCGATGTGTTAGTATGTTGCCTGCAAACGGAGCAGGCAAGCCAGCCTGCCGGGCGTTGTCTGGCGGGCTGGCTTTTCATATTTAAGACTGAAGGAGGGAATGGTCGTGCCGGAACAACAACCGGAACCACAAGATGAACAGGTCGATCATGGGCGGCGAACGGTCAATTGGCTGCTGGGAAGTTCCCTTGGCATACTCTTCGTGTCCATCGTGTACCCGATCCTCAAATATCTCGTTCCCCCAAAACTTGCCGAGCCAACGACGTTCAGTGTAACCCTTCCCTGGAAACTTGCGGAGCTGAAGGCGAACTCGGGGCGGATCTTCCGTTTCAGGAGTCTCCCAGGCATTCTGGTAAAGACCTCTGCCGGCGAGTTGCGGGCCTTCTCTGCCGTCTGCACGCATCTGCAATGTACGGTGCAATACCGGGAAGAGCGGCAGGACATCTGGTGCGCCTGTCATAACGGCGTGTACGACCTCAATGGAAAGAATATCAGCGGCCCGCCGCCGCGGCCGTTGGAGCCTCTAAAGTTGAACGTCCGGGGTGATCAGATTATCGTCATGAAAGGATAAGCGAGGTGACGGGAGTTCGCATCACGGCCTGGCTCGAAGAGCGAATCGATCTCTGGCCGCTGAGACATTTTATTGGGAAGAAGGTCATCCCGGTCCATCGTCATACCGTCTGGTATTATTTCGGCGGGATGACGCTCTTTCTCTTCGCGATCCAGGTGGCGACCGGGATTCTGCTGACCCTCTACTACCGCCCCAGCGGCGAAGAGGCGTATGAGAGCGTGCAATTCATTATGACCGACGTCCAATTCGGTTGGCTTGTCCGCTCGATCCATAGCTGGTCGGCGAACCTGATGGTGTTGATGCTGATGATCCACATGTTCAGCGTCTACCTCACCCAGGCTTATCGAAAGCCGCGAGAGCTGACATGGGTCACCGGCATGTTGCTGTTCGGCATCGTGCTGTTCTTCGGCTTCAGCGGGTATCTGCTGCCATGGAATGTTCTGTCGTATTTTGCCACCAAGGTCGGGACCGAGATTGCCGGGCAGTTCCCGCTTGTCGGTCATACACTGATGAGGCTCCTGCGCGGCGGGGATGAGGTCACCGGCGCGACGGTTTCTCGCTTTTACGGTATCCATATTGCGATCCTGCCGGCGTTGATGACTGCGATCCTCACCCTCCATCTGTTCCTGGTCCAGAAGCAAGGGATGAGCGTTCCCCCCGCCATAGAACAAGCGCACAGAGGACAGCCGCTGAAGACGATGCCGTTTTTCCCAAATTTTCTGCTGCGGGATCTCTTCGGCTGGTTTGTCACCCTGGGACTGTTAGCCGCCCTGGCCGCGCTGTCGCCATGGGAGTTGGGACAAAAGGCCGATCCCTTCGCGCCGGCGCCGGCGGGCATCCGACCGGAATGGTACTTCGTGTTTATGTTTCAGAGCCTGAAGTATATTCCGGCCAAGATTGGCCCTTTTGAAGGTGAGGTCCTGGGGGTGCTGGGTTTCAGTCTGGGCGGGCTGCTTCTTCTGTTGATCCCATTTCTGGACAAGAAGTCGGCCGTAGGCGAGCCAAGTCCGCTCTTTCGATCGATTGGGATCGGCATTATTGCCTATATCGTCATATTTACTCTGCTTGGATATCTTGCGCCCTCCGTTAAATGAGAAAGCTGTGAGGATCATGCTGCGTGTGATCTGCTTCATCCTCCTCGCGATCGCGGCCGTCGTCGTGATCCGCGTCCCCTTTGCGGCGGCGGAGGATGCCTGCATTGACTGCCACAAGTCATTACGAGAGGAGCGCCTCAACCGCCCGGCCTTCAAGATTAAAAACGATTATCACCTGGCGCGAGGGCTGGGGTGCCATAGCTGTCACGGCGGCGACCAGACCGCGCTTGACAACAAGGCGCAGGCCCACAGCCCGGCCAAGGGGTTTCTTGGCAAACCGAAGCGGCACGCAATCCCCGAGGCCTGCGGCAGGTGTCACAGCGATCCGAGCTATATGCGGCAGTTTAACCCATCCATTCGGACAGACCAGGTCAAGGAATACTATACCAGTGTCCATGGCAAGAGGCTTCGCGACGGGGATCAGAAGGTCGCCGTGTGTATCAGTTGCCATGACGTGCATGCTATTCGCGCCGTTAAGGACCAGATGGCCTGGACCTATCCTACCAATGTCGCGGAGACCTGCGGCGGATGCCACGGGAACGCCGAATATATGAAACCGTACAAGATTCCCACCGATCAGCTTGAGAAGTACAAGCAGAGCGTTCATTACGAGACGTTGACCAAGAGGGCCGATCTCGCCTCTCCGACATGCAGTAGCTGTCACGGCAGTCACGGTGCTGCCCCTCCCGGCGTCGATTCGGTGGCGAACGTCTGCAGTCATTGCCACGTGGCGACGGCCGAGCTCTTCGCCAAGAGCCCGCACAGCTCGGCATTCGCCGATCTGGGGATGCCGGCGTGCGTGACCTGCCACAGCAATCACGATATTGCGCCACCGTCGGAGGCGATGCTGGGCGGCGGAGAAGGCACCCCGTGCGCGACGTGCCATGAAGCCAGCTCTGCGCCGCTCAAGAAGGCCGCCGAGTTGCGAACGATGATTGAAGGTCTGGCGGGCCGGATCGATCAGGCGACGGCAACCCTGACCAGGGCCGAGCACGCAGGCATGGAGATCGGCGCTCCCAAGTTCGAGCTGATTGCAGCGAACGAGTCCTTGATCAAGGCGAGAGCAGCCGTGCATTCGCTTGATGTGGAACAGATCAAGACCGCTACCGACTCAGGGTTGGACGTCGCCCAGAAGAGTCTCGAAAGCGGCCAAGGCCTCCTGTCTGAGGTGCAGTTCCGTCGCAAGGGACTGGCGGCCTCCATGCTGATCATTATCGCTGTTCTGGTCGGCCTCTTCTTGAAGATCAGGGAAGTTGACCGACGGAAAAGGCTTGACTGATACGCCAGCCGGCATTGACATGGATGGGTAGAGTGGCTATAGTCCGGGGGTGAGTGAAACCAGGCGAAGGAGTTCCTGTAGGCATGAGCGGGAGGCCGCCGCGAGTCTCCCAGAAACTCCGATCATTCCGGATAACGGTTCGCAGAAAGGGGAAGACGTATGAGTTCAATGATTGGAAGGAGCGCGACGTTTGTTCTCGCGGGCCTCCTGCTTGTAAGTATGACGCCGTCTCGCGGTCTCGCCCAGGCGAAGCCGAAGGTTCCCCCTCCTTTCGCCTTCGAGCAGAAGACCACGGATGAGGCGGGGAATCCCAGCCCCGGAAAGGTCACGTTCGACCACAGCATGCATTTGGCAAAAGGCCAGAAGTGCCTGAACTGCCACGGCAAGGATAAACCGTTCAAGACCAAGGTTGGAACCTCCCCGTCCCTCACCATGAAGGCATACAACGAAGGGAAGGCGTGTGGTACCTGCCATAACGGGAAGGTGGCATTCTCCACAAAGGAGATGGGTAACTGTCTGAAGTGCCATAAAGTACCGTCATAGTTCCGCATCCGTACGACGCCGAGATAGAGCGACGAGGTGAGGGCCGGTCATCAGTTCAAGGCCGGCCATCGTGATCGCTGCTGTTGTGTATCCCGTTTGACAACGTGGGTAGCGATACCATATCGCGCGTGATAACCAGGAGCGTACACTGCGGAAAGGCGGCTGGAGGCCTTTTCCTTGTCTGGCTGTGTCTGACGGTTGCCCCGAATGCCGTGTCGGCCGTCCGGGCATCGCCTTCCATTTCTGAAGAGTGCCTGGCCTGTCATAGCGATCCCAACCTGAAGAAAGAGACCGGGGGAGGACGGCACACGTCGCTGTTCGTACAGCCGGCCGACCTCGGTCAATCTGCGCACAAAAAACTGACCTGTGCCGAGTGTCATGCCGGCACCCCTGAAGGGCCTCACGCCGAGACGCCTCAGCCGGTCCGTTGCGGTAGATGCCATCTCAGCGCGCATGAGCAGGTTCCGAAGAGCGCTCATGCCAAGCTGGGTGGCCGCGGCCCAAGCGCTGATTGCATTGCGTGTCATGGCAGCCACCGGGTCCGGAAGATAGCCGCCGATGCCGGCGTTCTCTGCGCGTCGTGTCATGGGCGCCAGGCGAAGCAGATGGCGGCCGGCATTCACGCCGCCGGCGAGGCAGGGAAAACCCGGAACCTGCCTACCTGCATCACGTGCCATACGGCTCACACCGTCACATCTCGCCGCGACCCCCTGTCGCCCGTTCATCGCTCGCAGATTCACGAGACCTGTGCCCGTTGCCATGCCGATCCGAAAGTCATCGCCCAGGAGCGGATCGCAAGGCCGCGGGTCGTGGCGCTGTTCGAGCAGAGTATCCACGGACAGGCCATCCTGCAGAAAGGCAATCTTGCGGCCGCAACCTGCACCGATTGCCATGGCGCTCACGAGATCCGACGAGGCGCCGATCCCGCTTCGACGATTTTCAAGCGGAATGTCGCCGCCACGTGCAGTCGTTGCCATGACGGCGAGGCG
>JAHFDH010000128.1 GCA_023249055.1 Candidatus Methylomirabilota bacterium | reverse complement strand
TGGGCGACTGTGCCGCTACCTCGGCGAGCACCTCCAGTTGAGCCGCGGTCAGGCCGCCCCATGGGATCTTGACCCGGATCATCTGCTCGCCTTCCTGGCGCTGACCATAGACTCCGTTCTGGAGGCGGAACCGCCTGAACTCATCAGGCGGGATCTCCCCTTTCCAAAACCGCTGGACGAATTGATCGAAGGTATCGACCTCCTCTGCTTTGGCCCAGGAGGGCCTGTCCGCGGGGCCTACCCCATTTGGGCAGATCTCTCCTGCGTTCGAAAGCAGAATACGGAGGCGTTGCTCGGTCTCATAGGTATCTCTGGCGTCAGCCATTGTGAGTCTCCTTCTAGGGACGCAAATCATTCGGTGTAGACGATCTTTCCTGCCACCGAACACTGAGACTGGCATCAGGCACTTCAACCGCCAGCAAGGCTCCCCTGGTGCGTGAGCGATCTGTGAAGTACTGGTACAAGAGATACAGATCGAGGAGAATGACCACTAACCAGACGCTATAGGCCGTTGGGTTGGCCATTAACGTCAGATCGATCAGGACCCTCGATAGCCCGAAGCCGATAACCCAGGCATCAAAGCTCATGCAGATTCTCCTGAAGGTTTCAGCGTCCAACTGTCTGATGATGTATGCACCGAGCGGCAGTCCAATCGCAACGCTGGGTATGATGGACGAAAGGATGCGAGTGCTTCCTGCACTGTACAACCCCAGGAAGTAGTAGGCGCTCGCTGTCAGGGTTGACTCAACCACTCGGATGAGTCCCAGTGCGGCTCGGAACTCCTCCTTGACGAATCCCTGGTTGTTGAACATGAGGGCCAGAGGAGGCCCGGAGATGGTGGTGACTGAATAGAGCGCACCGACGCCAATGCCAAAAGGTGCACCGATAGCCCGCTCAGAGCGAATTGGCCTTCTCAAGCCAGCGGCTTGCAGGACGACGAGGGGCAGCAGAATCGCGTAGGTAAAGAGCCTAAGCCATTCGGGATGGGCCGCAGAGAGCGTGTAACTTCCCACGAGGACGCCTGGGATGAGGCCAAACAGGATGAGAAGCACTCTTCTCCAGATTTTGGGGAGGCTTTTCCTGTTGACGAGCAAGATGTAGCTGTTGACCACCACTTCGACCAATACCAGGGCCGGGCTTAGAACTCTATTCGGGTAGAACAGCAGGGCAACTGGGACAGTCAGGGATGAAAAGCCATACCCCAGTGCCCCATTCACTGTGGCGGCAAAGAACGTAATCGCTACAAGGGTGATCAGCTCAACGCCAGGGAGCATCGTGTCGTCTGCCTCCGTGTATTAGTCCGGGTTGAATCCCCAATCATGAGTGCTCTCTAAGGCCCACCACTAACCTAACGCTGTCAATATCCTTACCCTTGTCCTCCAACATTCGCTTCGTCTCATCGGTATGATCTAAGCCAGTCCGAACACGCCACGGAAAATCCCCAGCGTCTAGCCATCCACGCCACGCGGTGGTCTGCCCGGTGAAGAGTCTCTGGCGACGGCGGCGACCTGCTCCCCTGCCAGGAGCGCCCGCAGCTCGGCATCGCTGTGTCTAGCGCAAAACTGGCGAAAGTTCTCGCCATCCAACCGCTTCGCAAGGTATGCCTCTAGAAGCCGTTGAATGGCATCTGGCACCTCGGATGCCAGGATGCGGTACCCGATGGGACGAGCGAGGGCCTGGTGCTTCCCGACCGCTCCCCCCAGGCAGAAGTAGTACGCATCTACCATCCTTCCGTTCACCTTGATTTTCTTCCCCTCAATCCCGATGTCTGCGATCCAGTGCTGCCCACAGCTATTCGGGCAACCGGTGACGTGGACCTTGAGGTGTTGCTCGAAGCCTGGCATCCGCTCTTCTAGCTCTTCTACGAGCCATCGGGCAAACCCCTTGGTTTCTGTCAAGGCCAACTTGCAGAATTCCGTTCCTGTGCACGCGATGGTCCCTCTCCAGAAGGGCGAGGCACGAAGCCGCATTCCTGCTTGCTCGATCTCTTTCGCCAGCGGCTGGAGGTGTGCGCGACGAACGTTCAGGATGAGGAGGTTTTGCATGATGGTCACCCGAACCTCGCCGCTGCCGTAGTGCTCGCCTAGGTCAGCAATAACTCGCATCTGGTCGGCAGTCATCCGCCCCCGCATGACTCCGATGCCGGCGTAGTAGTACCCTTCCTGCTTTTGTGCGTGGATGCCGACGTGGTCGCGATACACGTCATCCGGGGGCTCTTCGGCTACAGCAGGCAAGAGTTGAAACCCGATGCGCCGCTCCAACTCTTCCTGAAAGCGCTCGGCCGTCCAGCGGTGAATGAGGAACAGGAATTTTAGCCGCGCTTTCTCCCGGTCTTGGCGGAGGCAGTCGGAGTCACGGAAGACCTCGGTGATCCCCCTCACGACCGGCAACACCTGGTTCCAGTGCACGAACGCATTCAGGCGGACGGCGAAGTGCGGATTCGTGGATAGTCCACCCCCGACCCGAAGCGAAAAGCCGATCTCGCCAGAGTCTGGGTGCCTGACGGCGGTCATCCCGATGTCATTGATCTCCGGGTAGGCACACCAGGCCCGGCAACCGCTGATGCAGATCTTGTACTTCCGCGGCAGGTTATAAAAGTCTGGATTACCATTCAGCATACGGGTCGCCTCGTGAACCAGGGGCGAGGCGTCCACGATCTCGTCGGGGTCCACACCCGCGAGAGGGCACCCGGTAATGTTACGGGTGTTGTCGCCGCAAGCGCCAATCGTTGTGATCCCGCACCGCCAGAGGCTTTGGAACAGGTGGGGTAGGCTTTCAATGCTGACCCAGTGGATCTGGATGTTCTGACGGACGCTGAGATCACCGATGCCACGAGCGTGCTTCTCAGCGAGGCCAGCAATCGTCCGAAGCTGGTGGGACAATAGCAAGCCGTTCGGGATGCGGATGCGCACCATGAAGTAGGGGACGGCCTTTCCCTCGCCACTCTTCCCTCCGACCACCCCGATACCGTCGCCCTGGGTATACACGCCCCACCAGCGAAAATAGTTGTTCAGCCACTCTGGGGGGATCGACGCATGTCCTTTGCGTGCAAAGCGCTCGATCTCGTCGAAACATTCCCAGGGGTTCTTTTCTCGCTTGAGGCGCTCTACCCGCTCCTCTTTGGTCTCATTCACCTGGGGCTCGCGCATCCTCACACTCTTCGATGGCTTCCCGTTCGGCTCACCCACCGCCAGTTCGTGAAATTATAAGTAAGTCTATTGAAATGATTGGGAAACGTGAGCCAAAAAATCCTGTTAGTATTCCTTCAGGACGGACGCCGGCTCTTCTCTAAAGTCCTTCATGAGGGAGTCCCAGATAAATACTTTAAAATTCGAAAGTTTATTGTTTTTGACGGAAACCACCATGTATCGGGCCTGAGGCCACAATGGTTCTCCGTTGAAGAGTGCCAGTTCTCGATCGGTCTGGGAGAAATATGCCTCGTGATCAGTGTGAGAATGATAGATGACAGTGAAGTCGAGACCCTTAGAATCGGCTTCACGCTGAATCCGAAGAAGATCCTTGGGGTCCATGACATACGCGGTCCTGGCATTCCGGGGGAAGCGAATCGGGTCTTCCTGGTGGTACTGGTTCGCCAGGTTGGCGCATCGGCGCACAGCGTGCGTTGTCGAATCGCCAGCCTTTCCGATGACGATCCCGCAGACCTCATCAGGATACCCCTCTTCCGCATGAGCGAAGATTTCCTTCAACTGCTGCTCGGTCAGGTCCATCCTACCACCAGAGATGACTGTACATGTTCTCGCCCAACTCTGGGAACTCTTTATGCCAAACGCCCAAACTCACATACTTCCATCCACCATCGCAGAGGATCACGACGATGTTTCCCTTATCCATCCGATGCGCCATCCGTACCGCGACGTGAACGACAGCCCCGGAGGATACGCCGGCGAAGATCCCTTCCTTGTTTGTCAGGTCTCTGGTGGCGGCAAAGGCGCATCGGGAATCGACCATGATCTTGCCGTCCAACAAGCTTGTGTCCAAGATCGGTGGGATGAATCCCTCCTCGAGGCTGCGCAGGCCCTGGACCAGGTCACCCGGATGAGGCTCGACGGCAATGACTTTGGTCTTGGGATTGACTTCCTTCAGCCGGCGGCCGACACCCATCAGTGTCCCGCCTGTGCCAAGGCCTGCCACGAAGACATCGACGTCCGGCAGGTCCTTCAAGATCTCCACGGCCGTGGTCTCGTAGTGGGCCAGAGGGTTGGCCGGATTGCCGTACTGGAAGGGCATATAGAGCGACTTGTCCTCCGCCACGAGTTTCTGAGCCAGCTCGATGGCCCCGTTGCTCCCTTTTGTCCCATCAGAATAGATCATCTCGGCGCCAAAGATCTCCAGGAGTTGGCGGCGCTCGGGTGTGGCATTCTCCGGAATCACCACCTTGACCTTATACCCCTTCTTCCGCCCGATCATGGCCAGCGCGATGCCGGTGTTGCCGCTCGTCGGCTCCAGAATCGCCTTGTCCTTCGTCAGGTCGCCGCTCCGCTCGGCCTGCTCAATCATGTATTTTGCGATCCGGTCCTTGAGGCTGCCGGTGGGGTTGTTTCCCTCCATCTTGGCGAAGATCCGGACCCCCTTCTTTGGACTGACCCGTGGAAGCTCCACTAATGGCGTATTACCGATGGCATCAAGAAGATCCGCTGTTCTCATCCATGTCCCCTTTGTCGTCAGTCCCGTCTGTGGGTCGCCTCAACCCCCAGGTTGTCCGAAGGGCCGCTTTCCTCAATACCGCTCGCCGCCGGAAAATGGCTCAGGGGCTGAGGCTGCACGTGTCAGCCCTTTTTGACTGTGATGGCCCAGTCCGTGTCGTTCAGTTTCTCAACATGCAGGATCTGATGTCCCTCACTGCTCAGGCTCCTGGGGACATTCGCGGCCGAGCCGGGGTTATCCACGATGACCCTGAGCACCTGGCCGCTTTCCATCTCCTCGAGCGCCAACTTGCTCTTCACGAAGGTATAGGGGCAGACCTCTCCCTTCAGATCGAGCAGCTCGGCTACCTGTTGATGCGTGTCACTCATTCGCTTTCCTCCCAGGGGCAACCTATCGAGCAGTCACGACCGCAACGGGCCTCCTGCCAACTGGAACCGTCCCGACCACCTTCTGAGCCGCGATGTCGATCACATTCAGCTCATTGGTCCCTTCACTTGTGACATAGAGGCGTTTGCCATCCGGACTGGGCCTGATCCCGCGGGGCTTCCCGCCGACCTTGATTCGCCCCTTCACGCTGACCTGACCCATCACATCACCGACCACCGCCACCTCGTTCGTCCCTCCCACAGTCACATAGAGGGAATCGCCAATAATGGCGAGGTGGTTCGGAGCCGTCCCAACTGTCAATTTCCCCAGTAGTCTGTTGCTGAATGCATCAAGGGCATAGATCTCGTCGCCGCCGGTATCCGTGCCCCAGATTCGCCTTCCGTCCGAACTCTCCTGAATGAAGGTCGGATGCTTTCCGACTTCGATTGTCGCAATCACTTTCTTTGAGGCCACATCGATCGCGGAAATTGTGCCAAGAATTGGATTGGTGACGAAGGCCCGCGTCCCATTAGGACTGAATCGGATGTACCCTGTACCGATGATATGACCCAGGTCAACCCGTCCTACGATCTTCAACGAGGAAGCATTCACAACGGTCAAATACTCTTCTTCCGCGTTGACCACCCAGACCTGTTTCCCGTCTGGGGTCAGGGCGA
>JAHFDH010000127.1 GCA_023249055.1 Candidatus Methylomirabilota bacterium | reverse complement strand
CCAGCCCGCAAGCGTTTCAGATGCTGCGGGAGGCTGGGCTCACGGTGCGCCATCCCAACCGCACGTTCGCAACCATCGACCACATCGTCCCGACCGCCTCTCAGATGAGGCCCTTTGCAGACGCCATGGCCGAAGAGATGGCAGTCCACCTGGCCAGAAACTGCAAGGAGTTCGGCGTCCCGCTCTTTGATCTGGACAGCGGGCGGCAGGGAATCGTCCACGTCATCGGGCCGGAGCTGGGACTCACTCAGCCGGGTATGACCATCGCCTGTGGCGACAGCCACACCTCCACCCACGGGGCGCTGGGCGCCCTCGCCTTCGGCATCGGCACCAGCCAGGTACGGGATATTCTGGCCACACAATGCCTGGCCATGGCGAAGCCAAAACTCCGACACATCCGGATAGAGGGGCGGCTCGCCAGAGGCGTCTATGCCAAAGATGTGATCCTGACAATCATCCGCAGGCTGGGTGTCAAGGGCGGGGTAGGTTACGCGTATGAATACGGCGGGTCGGCCGTGACGGCGATGTCGATGGAGGAGCGGCTGACCATCTGCAACATGAGCATCGAGGGCGGGGCGCGCGCCGGCTATGTGAACCCCGATGCCACAACCTTCGAGTACCTCAAGGGCCGTCCCTTCACGCCCAAGGGCGATGCATTTGACCGGGCCGTAGCCTGGTGGAAGAGCATGGCGACTGATTCCGATGCTGTCTTCGACGACGTGGTGCGATTGGACGCCGCCTCGATCGAGCCTATGCTCACCTGGGGCATCAACCCCGGGCAATCGATCGGGATAACCGAGCCGGTCCCGCATCCACGCGATGCGCCGGAGGCCGACCGGGACGCCTGGAGCGAGGCGCTGGCCTTCATGTCGCTTGAGCCGGGCCGGCCGATTGTCGGGACCCCCATCGATGTCGCCTTCATCGGCTCCTGCACCAACGGGCGCCTGTCCGACTTGCGCGTAGCGGCCGAGGTGATCCGGGGGCGAAGGGTGGCAAAGGGGATCCGGGCGCTCGTCGTTCCTGGGTCTCAGGCAGTGGCTCGGGCCGCTGAAGCAGAGGGACTTCACGAACTCTTTCTAACGGCTGGGTTTGACTGGCGCAAGGCCGGTTGTTCACTGTGTCTTGGAATGAATGAGGACAAGCTCACAGGTCAAGAGCTCTGTGCCGCTTCCAGCAACCGGAATTTCAAGGGACGCATGGGAAGCCCCACAGGCCGCACTCTCCTCATGAGCCCGGCCATGGTGGCGGCGGCCGCCATCCAAGGACGGATCGTAGACGTAAGAGAGATGCTGCCGTGAGACAGGACAACATTCGACGTCAGATCTCCGGTCGTGCGATTCCGCTGCCAGGCAACGACATCGATACCGACCGGATCATTCCCGCCCGCTTCCTGAAATGCATCACCTTTGAAGGGCTTGAGGCGCACGTCTTTGAGGATGACCGCCGGCAGATGCCGGACCACCCGTTCAACCAGGCTCGCTACCGGGGGACGACGATCCTGGTGGTCGGCCAAAACTTCGGCTGCGGTTCCTCGCGAGAACACGCGCCGGAGGCGCTCCGACGTTGGGGCATCCAAGGGATCGTGGGCACGTCGTTCGCCGAGATCTTCTTTGGTAACTGCACGGCGATTGGACTACCCTGTCTGACGCTGGATTCCGAGGACCTCGCCCAGTTGGGCAAGATCGTAACGCAGTATCCCGATCAGGAAATCGTGCTGGACCTGGAGGATCGGGTGGTACGCTTCGGCGAGCGGAGCGTCCCGGCTCTGATCCCGGACGGAACTCGCAATCAGCTCCTGATGGGGACCTGGAACGCGATGGGCGTTCTGCTGGAAGCGGAACACGAGATCCATCGGGTTGCCAGGAGCCTCCCGTACGTTACCGGCTACTGATCGCTCCGGTCCTGACCCACCCGGTCAGCGACCGATTCTGACCAGTCAGTATCTCACGCCTCTCTTCCAGTATCCGACTCCCCCGGCATCCAGGGTCACGTGGAATCCAGCGTGTTCTGATCTTGGGGCCAATCTCTTCGCGTGAGACCACCCGACACCTGAAGATCTACGTCCGGGGCGTCCCGCATCCTCCCACGCGCCGCCCTCACCCCCCTGCTGGAGGATGGCTCTGACCTGTCTGCGTGCGACGCACAGGCAGGCATCCGGACGATCCAAGAGTTGCTTAGCCATCGGGATGTGAGCACGACGATGATCGACACTCACGTGGTGAACCGGGGCGGACGGGGGGTCAATAGCCCAGATGATCGGCTATAGGGCGGCCGAGATAGGCCGCAAGTCGATAGGGAGATAGGCCGCCTGTCACGGCGGTGTTGGACGACCACAATATTCTTGACACCTACGGCTAAGTGACGGAATATTTGGGCCAATACGCTTCTGAGTCACCTGGCACCGTCAGGAGATAGCAACTGTCTTAGATGTCAAGAAGTCTAAGCAAGATTTGTCTCCCATGGGGTCCGATGCTGAACCATGGCGTTGAGAATGATCAGGAGCTTTCGCATACAGGCGGTCAAGGCCACCTTCTTCGCTTTACCAGCCGCGCACAGGCGCTGATAGAACGCGCGGATGACCGGATTCCACCGGGTGGCGGTCAGGGCCCCCATATACAGCGCCGCCCGCACGGGAGCTCGCCCACCCCAGATGGTGCGACGGCCCCGCAACCTGCCGCTGTCCCGGTTCAGGGGCGCCACCCCCACCAACGCGGCGATCTGCTTCCGATTCAGCGTGCCCAATTCTGGCAGGCTGGCCAGCAGCGTCCGGGCCAAGACGGGTCCTACCCCGGGGACGCTCTGCAGCAGGTCGTCTGTGTCTCGCCAGACGGGGCTCTCCCGGATGGCGCCGGTGAGGTCCTCGTCGAGCTGCGCGAGTTGGCGGTCCAGCCAGGCCAGGTGCGCTCGGATCCCTTTGCGGACCGGCGGGAGGGCCGTGCCGAGCCGATTCGACTCCGCCATTCGCATGGCGACGAGCTGGCGTCGGCGGGTCAGCAGCGCGGCGAGGGCCTGCGTGGTCGCCTCTGGCATGGGTCGCAGCGCCGGTCGTACGGCCTCTGCGAACTGCGCGAGGATCGCCGCATCGAGGGCATCCGTCTTGGCGAGCTGCCCCGTGGCCTTGGCGAAGTCGCGGACCTGGCGCGGATTCACGACGACGACGGGCTGTTGCGCCGCGACCAAGGCCGCCGTCACGGCGAGCTCGAAGCCCCCCGTCGCCTCAAGGACAATCAAGGTCGGGCGGCAGGCCTGCAGGCGCGCGACGAGGGCGGTGATGGCGGGCTCGGCGTTTGCGACGGCTTCCCGCGCGCCGGTCGGCCGCAGCGCGATGTCCAAGCGATCTTTGGAGATATCGATGCCGACGAAGACGGGGACGGGGCTCATGGGTTCCTCCTCCTCTGGGGCCCGGCCTTGCGGATGCGGGCTCAGACGGCCCTGGCAACTGTTCGGGCTGGTGCAGAGACGGACGTGACGACCCGTGCTATCTCCCGGTCTCACGGAACCAAGGCCGCAGCGATCTGTCACGTCCGAGGTTACTGGGTGTTCGACCATGAGTATACGCTTCTTCATGGCTACACTATAAAGATACAAGGCCGCCGGTATTTGCAGCCGACTAAGCGGCTCACTTAATAGTTCGACAGCGTAGCGGTCTAAGGAGAGGGGATGGAGCAGTTCAAGTTCGGTCCAGCTCGCCGCGGCGAGTCCGTCGTCTACGGCGCTCAGCGTCCGGGCTACGATTCGCGATCGGTCGCCAAGCCCACCGTTCACGAGTGGATCAAGTTCATCCGCGGCCGGGACATCCAGCGCGTATGCTGCCTGCTTCCTTCTAGCCAACTCGCGTACTATCGCGTCGACCTCCTCGGTGAGTACAGGGCGGCGTTTGGCGACGCGAACGTCCTCCACTCTCCCATTGAGGACTTCCACCTCTGTGACCCTGCCCTCTTGGAGCAGAAGGTCCTTCCCTTCCTCGCCGAGTCCGATCGCCGAACGACGCCGGTCGTGGTCCACTGTTCGGGTGGCAGCGGTCGTACCGGCCATGTCCTTGCCGTGTGGTTGGTCAGGAACCGCGGGCTCGACGCCGACACGGCGCTGTCGGAAGTACGATCGACCGGCAGAAACCCGAAGGAGGCCGTGGACACCGGTCATGCAACGCTCGCGGAACTCAAGCGCCTCTTGACCGGCAAATGAACATCGGCCTGTCGAACTTCCGGATGCAGCCGACCGCGGCGGCTGATCCGTGCGTTAAGCAGCCAAATGTCCAAACTGTTTGATTCACTGGGAGGCCGTTCAATGCGGAGAACACCGAAATCCTTGCGTGTGGCATTCATCCCCGTTGTCATCGCGACACTTATGAGTCTCCGACCCGACTCGTCTGTCGCCCAATCCAGCGCCACTCTTACGTCATTCGTCACGCAGTACCGCGCCCTCAGAGACGAGGGACTTGATCTGTGGCGGACCTGTCAATCCGCAGACATCACACAAGACGAGCGTCTGCTCTCGCTTCAGCGTCAGATTCTGGATTACCAAAAGCGGCTTGCTTCGTTTTCGCATGGAGTGCAGGGGAACATTCTTCAGAGCCAACGCGACGCACTGTCTCGGCGACAAGACCCTGGCAGCGGACACTCTTATGTTGTGGTTGCACGTGCCGCGGATGCCATGAAGGACCTGCTTGGATTCGCGTCGGATTACCTTTCTGTCAAGAACACTGTGTATCTCCGCGTGGCTCTGAAGTACGAGGAAGCGTGGCGCCTGCTCGATGTAGCGATTCAGTAATGACGGGCCGCCTAACCAGCGTTTGCAGCCGACGGCGGCCGGTGCAATCATGAGCCGCCGCGGGTGAGCCGCGAACGTTGGGCCCAGTAGTGTCCGGTTATCAATCGAACAATGACAACTGGTTACAGCACTCATCTTCCGCAGTCGAATCGGGCGTAATCGTAAGTGCTTGAATCAATGGCATTCGTTCGAACAGGGTCACGCTGAGGACCTGAAGAATGGTGTAGCGGCTCTGGGGCAACGCGAGGCGCTTCTTGAGGATCGCTACCAAGGCATAGACGCTGACGGCAATCCAGACCTGGGTTATGACGGCGTTCGCGGAGGTCCCGTAGAAGGCCTTGATCCGCAGATGCTGCGTGATCCACGTGAAGAACAGCTCCACCTGCCAGCGCGACTTGTAGAGCTGCGCGATGGTCGGGGCCGGCAGCGTGAAGTTACTTAGGAGGCGCCATAGCCAAGCTTGAGTTTGACATTTGGCGGCCTTGCCACCATAATGGTTCCATATCGAAACCTTGTACAGGAGTCTCCCATGCCTACCATTACTCTCAAAAATATTCCGCCTGATCTGTACGAATTGCTCAAAGAGTCTGCAGCTGCCAATCGCCGCAGTATCAACAGCGAAGTCATCACTCACATCGAGCGAGGAGTGCGGGGTCGCAAAGTCAACCCCGACGCCCTGCTTCATCGCGCACGAGAGTTGCGCCAGAAAACCAGGCGGCACCCCATTACTGACACGGAATTCAGAACCGCCAAGCTCGCCGGCCGCCTATGATCGTGGTCGACACGAACATCATTGGCTATTTGTTTTTGGCGAGCTCTCACTCACGGCTGGCCGAACAAGCCTTGCTCAAAGATGCAAATTGGGCCGCGCCCTTGCTGTGGCGGAGTGAGTTCCGGAATGTGCTTACCCTGTATATCCGCAAGCACTGGTTGTCCTTGGAGGCAAGCCAGCAGATCATGACCGAAGCTCTGGGCCTAATGGAGGACCAG
>JAHFDH010000126.1 GCA_023249055.1 Candidatus Methylomirabilota bacterium | reverse complement strand
AACCAGTGCGTGTCGGCGATCTCGGCTGTCAGGGCGCGCTGGCCGTCCTATTGAAGGACGCCCTCGATCCAAACCTGGTCCAGACTCTGGAGGGTGGACCAGCCTTTGTTCACGGCGGGCCTTTCGGCAACATCGCGCACGGTTGCAACTCCGTGTTGGCTACCAAGCTCGCCCTGAAACTGGGGGAGTATGCTGTCACCGAAGCCGGATTTGGTTTCGACCTGGGCGGCGAGAAATTCCTCGACATCAAGTGTCCCTATGCTGGCCTGACACCCGACGCGATCGTCATGGTCGCGACGGCCAGGGCCCTCAAGATGCACGGAGGCGTTTCCGTCAGTCAACTCAAGGTCCAGAATCCCGAGGCCGTGAGACGGGGCCTGCCCAACCTGGAGCGGCAACTGGACAGCGTGCGGAAGTTCAGGATCCCCTGCATGGTGGTCATCAACCGGTTTACCTTCGACTCCAAGGCGGAGCTGGAGGTGATCCTGGATCGGTGCGAGGCGTTGGGGATCGATGCGGCCGTGGCCGATGTGTTCGCCCTCGGAGGCCGGGGCGGCGTCGAGGCGGCAGAGCGCCTGATGAAGATGATGGTATCTCGTCCTTCCGAGTACCACCCGCTCTACGATTGGAAAGAGAGCGTGAGAAGGAAAATCTTCTTGATCGCCTCGGAGATTTACGGGGCGAAGAAGGTCGAGTACACCGATAAGGCCATGATCCATCTCAAGTGGATCGAGAAGTTGGGGCTGAATGAGCTGCCAATCTGCATGGCCAAGACCCAAAAGTCGCTGTCCGACGATCCGACGCTCATGGGCCGTCCCGAGGGCTTCACAATCACCGTCCGCGAGATCCGGATCTCCGCAGGCGCCGGCTTCCTGGTTCCGGTGACCGGTGATATCCTCACCATGCCCGGCCTTCCTCGCCACCCCGCAGCCGACTTGATCGACATTGACGCCCGCGGCAAGATCAAAGGACTGTTCTGAATCTGGGGCGTCCCCAGGCTGACTCCGCTCCTGAAGGCCAGCGGTCTTTTTTCTGCGGGGGGAAAAGGCGTGAATAATTGGGCTGCCTTGCTCGTCAAAAGTAGTAGGGGAGTGCGACCAATGAACCTCAAGGGGGCTAGCTGCGACATACCGAGCGAGGAACATGCTAGCGGCGAATTCGGCCGCGGTCGAAATACCGGTCAAGCCCCGCTTCTTCGACTCAAATGTGAGGGAATGAAAAAGGGGGCCCGGGCGGGACCGTCGGAGCGTGGACCGACGCCGGCCGTCTGCACCGTCCACGTAGGAGGTGAGCAATGAGACGTCTGTTCCTGGTAAGTACCATCACCAGTCTGGTCGTGGTGATGGCGTCGTTTGCCTACGCCGCGACAACCGTTAAGAGCACGAAGAGCAACAGCAGTGACAGGCATCTGGTCGACGACGGCGTCGTGACTCGGCCGCAAACAACGGCGATTCTGGCCGAGTGGGATAAAATCCCTCTAGGGTCCACGAATGAGGCAACTGTGCGAGGGATTGTGCAAAAGGTCCTTGGCAATAAGGCCGGCAGCATCAAACAGACCATCATTCAGAACGACAGGAGGCCTCCCAGGATTATCCTCCTGGGAGATCCGAACAATGCGCCGGCGGCCATCGCCGTTAGTGATCCAGGGATGCCGGCCGACAAGCCAAAGACGAAATAGGTGATGGGCGACAAGACCGGGCGGGGGCACACTCGGCCCCTTCTATTGGACCAATAGTACGGAATAGTACGGAAGGAAAGGAGGTGATTCCATGAAGAAGTTGTTCATCCTGGTGCTGGCGGTCCTCGTGCCGTTCTTCGCGTTGACCGGCCTGAGCGCGGCTTCGGAGAAGAGGTTGATGGACAAAGCCAGTCCGAAACTCATGAGCGGAAAGGTGACGCAAGCGGATGAGAAGACCAAGACCGTCACCATCCTGGGGAAGGACGGTGAGAAGGTCACGCTCAACTTCTCGGATCCGAAGGTGGGCGCCTGCAAGGGCAAGGTCAGGCGCAACATCTCGGAGCTGAAGACCTTCCCGAAGGTGGGGGATAACGTCAACGTCGTTGCGCGGTACGGCTGTGCAGAGTGCCTTGAAACATGCTGAGGCGTGTGTGTAAGCGGCCCGGGGGGCCGCTGCTTCTGCTACGAGCACCTTGGCGACTGAGTAGAGGGTTTAAGCCGGCGCTAGAGGCGTGCATTGGAGGGTGTGGAGCCGCTGGGCCGGGGACACCGAAATAATCAGGATTTCCCTCCCTTGCCAAAACCATAGGAGGCGGGTGCCTGGGCAGGCGGATTAGGGGCCTTTGCTCTCTGAAGCGGAGGCCTGGATCAAGAGGGCAATGTGGTGGCCGAGAGTCCACTCCGCCAGTTCACCCTTCAGGCCCGGTAGATCGGAGGGGGTGCCTGTGAACCAGCGTGAGAGGAGTCCGCCGCCGGGCATGAGTAGCCGTCAGAGAATTCTGAAGAGGCAAGTGGGCGTCAATACAATCCATGACGGAGGTTGGAAATGAGAAAGCATGCGTTTCTGGTTGGTGCAATCGCAGGCCTACTTGTGGCGATGGCGTCGATTTCTTGGGCTGCGATAAACCTTAACTCGTCTAAAAGCAACATCTATAGGATGGTCTATCCGACGAACGTCGTGACTCCAACGCAGGCCGACGCAACCCTGCGAGAATTAGACCAAATCGCTCCGAAGCGCGATGTAAGTGAGGCGACGTTGCGAGGGGTGTTGCGAAAGCACGGCGTTTCGGTCGACCGGCTCAAAAAGATCATCCTGGGCACGGATGGCACGATTATCGTGCTGGAAAACCCGGCGGATGAAGCGCAGGCGGCGCAGTTTCTGAAAATAGAAATGAAATATTAGGCTCAAGTCACAACGGCGGATGAAGCGGAGGCGATAGCCGTGGGTGATTAAGGACCGCCTGCCGAACCCAGGAAATCATCGACACACTCCTCTCGGTTCAGGCACGGCTTCTACGCTCTGTGGCTTGCCGGAAAGACCGGAGGACCGGACCGATCAGAGGGATTCGCACCCCGAGTATGCCGTTTATGTCGGCTACGCATTGGGCCTTTCAAGGGCCTCGTGATCCGAACGACAACGCATGCCGCAGATGAAGATCCTCTTTGCTGCTTCCGAGGTTGCGCCGTACGCCAGGACTGGCGGGCTCGGCGATGTGGCTGGTGCGCTGCCAAAGGCCCTCCACCGGCTCGGGCACGATATCCGGCTGATCATGCCCCTTTACCGGTCAGTGGACGCGAAGCGACACCGCCTCAGCGAGGTCGCGAGCCGGCTAAAGGTTCACGCGGCAAGCTCGCAAGAGGTGGACTTGCTGGAAGGACGCCTAACGAGCGGGGCGCCTGTTTACTTCGTTCGCCACGATCCCTCGTTCGACCGCGACGGCCTCTACCAGGCTCCTGGCGGGGAGGACTACCCTGACAATCCAGAGCGATTCGGCCTGTTCTGCCTGGCAGCCTTGGAAATCTGCCGAACCCTCTCCTTCCAGCCCGAGGTTCTGCACGCCCACGATTGGCAGACTGCCCTGCTCCCTGTGTATCTGAAGACCGTCCTTCGAGGCGACCCCTTTTTTCAGCGAACCGCTACCGTTTTCACCATCCACAATCTCGGCTACCAGGGTCTCTTTCCTTCTGACGCCCTGCCGAGGCTTGGGCTTCCCCGGGATCTTTTCACGATGGCCGGCCTCGAGTTCTACGGCAAGGGCAATCTCTTGAAAGGTGGGCTGCTCTTCGCCGACCTGCTGACCACCGTAAGCCGTCGGTACAGCCAGGAGATCCAGACCCCGGAGCTGGGTCATGGCCTGGACGGCGTGCTCAGAGAGAGAAGGAACGATCTGGTCGGGATCTTGAACGGGATCGACCCTGGGGAATGGAACCCGGCGATCGATCCACACATCGCCGCCCATTACACGGCTGCAGATCTTTCGGGAAAGGCACGGTGCAAGGCGAATCTCCAACATCGGCTCCGGCTCCCTGTCCGATCCGACGTGCCTCTTCTTGGCGCGATCTCCCGTCTGGCCTGGCAGAAGGGACTCGATCTGCTTCGCGACATCCTAGACACCTTGATGACGCTCGACCTGCAGCTTGTGCTGCTGGGCAGCGGCGAGAAGGCGCTTGAAGCGTCGTTCCTTCTGGCGGCCTCGCAGCACCCGTCGAAGCTCAGCGTCAAGATCGGGTTCGACACCCCCCTCTCGCATCAGATCGAAGCCGGCGCTGATCTCTTCCTGATGCCGTCGCGCTACGAGCCGTGCGGCCTGAACCAGATGTACAGCCTGGCCTATGGAACGATCCCGGTCGTCCGCGCCACGGGCGGTCTGGACGACACGATCGTCCAATTCGATCCGGAGACGGGAACGGGAAACGGATTCAGGTTCGAGGAGGCGACCACAGGCGCCTTTCTCCAGGCGGTCCGACAAGCAGTGGCGCTTTTTCCAGAGAAAGCCCAGTGGCATCGGCTGGTCGCGAATGCGATGGCCGCTGACTTCACCTGGGATCGCTCTGCTGAAGAATATGAGCAGGTCTACCGGCGTGCTGTCGCGCTAAGAAGGAAGTGATATTTCGCTTTTGTTATTTTCTATCGCCGAGTAGAATGAACTGAATGATGTAGTTTCGTAGTTTGGATGATACCCGGATCTCAAAAGAAAAGGGAGAATCTGATGCGACCTCGGAAGGGCGTGGCGGTTGGACTGTTGGCGGTAATGCTGCTGGTCGGAGGCACTATCGCCTTCGCTGAAAAAGAGGCGGCAAAGGAGCCTGATCCCTATCAGAACTTAGGCCTTTCGGCCGATCAGCGGAGCAAGCTCGATAAAGTGACCAACGAACGAAAGACAGCGATGACCGCAAGTCAGCAGAAAATCGTGGGGATCCGGCAGAAGCTCGTCAGCCTGCTCTTCGACAAGAAGGCCAAGGATCAAGAGATCGACAAGCTGACCGATCAACTGGCGACGGCCGACCGAGAGGCGTTACTGGCGCAGATCAGATTCCACAAGGCGATGCGACAGATCCTCACTCAGGAGCAACTTGCCGCCCTCAACAAAGGCGTGAAGTGACAAATGCCTTACGCGTCCCGCCGGACCTTGGAGACTCAGCGCCTACCTGCCAGAAACGCTGACCGGCAGCGCCGAGAACCGCTTAGCGCGCTTGGATCTCTTCAGCCCTTAGCTGCCCTCGCACCTTGGAGTATTTCACGACCACCAGTTGCCCAGGCGACAACCCCTTGAGCTGTTCCGGGGCGGCCAGGAAGGTGAGGGGCTTTTTCATCTGCCCGTCGAGGATTGTGAAACTAGGCTGGGTGAGATCAATAGCCTTGATCTCCCCCACGTGGGTGTCAGGGCCGGCGAATTCGCACGCGAACGCCGGAAAGGCTATCAGCGTGATGGATACTATCACGATCTCAAGTAAACGCATCACGTTAGCTCTCATCATCTTCTCTCTCCTTTGTCACTCCGCTTTCATGCCGACTAGCCTACTGTAGCATTACCCTTAGGCTGCGGCGAGTGGAATTGTAGGCTCCCCGCCCGAGCCTGATGCCCCGGCCGCCACGCCTTCGCCCACATCCTCCACTCATCAATGATGCTAGGCATTGTAATGTCGAACGCGGACAGCCTGGCCCGACGACGAGACCTGCTACGGCTTCTTTAGGCTCCCTTTCGGTTCGCCGACATCGGCGACGGGCCGAGGCGCCGTTTCCTTCCGGTACGGCTCATTGAGATACTGCCTGGCGGCGTCCTTGGCGATCCCGTCAGTCTCGACCGCCAGCGCCATCCGGTAGCTCTTCTTTGCCTCCCCACGCTCCCCTAACAGGTCGTGGATCATG
>JAHFDH010000125.1 GCA_023249055.1 Candidatus Methylomirabilota bacterium | reverse complement strand
CGGTTTGAGAGTTCGACGGAAACACTGCCACGTCGGCAGAGAGGTCTGATGATACGATGAAAGTATCGCTGAAATGGCTGTCTGACTATGTTGATCTGGCCCTGCCCGCTCAGGAGCTGGCCCATCGGCTGACCATGTCAGGAACCGAGGTGGGCGGGATCGAAGAGCGCGGCAACGGCTGGTCTGGGATTATTGTCGCACAGATCGAATCGATGACGCCGCATCCGGCGGCCGACGCTCTCTCCTTAGTCGGCTTAGAGGTCCCAGGCGAGCGCATGACCGTTGTGAGCGGTGCCACGAATCTCAAGGTCGGCGACAGGGTGCCCTTTGCGCCGGTTGGCGCGAGTCTGATCGATGCGCACACAGGTCGGCCCACCGTAGTGGAAGTGGCCCAGATTCAGGGGATAGCCTCTGGGGGCGTGCTCTGCTCCGAGAAGGAGCTGGGGCTGTCGGAGGCTCACGAGGGGGTGATGATTCTTCCCAGCGAGGCCGAGGTTGGCGTGCCGCTCAATGCGGTGCTGGGGGACACCATTCTCGATCTCGAGGTCACGCCGAACAGACCGGATTGCCTGGGGATGCTGGGAGTTGCGCGCGAGGTGGCTGCCATTACGGAGGTACCGCTCCATCTGCCCGATCTGTCCTACCAGGAGGAAGGTTCCGACATCCGGGATGACGTGCAGGTGGAGATCCTGGCGCCCGATCTGTGCCCGCGGTACAGCGCATCCGTCGTTCATGGGGTCACAGTCGGCCCCTCGCCTTCGTGGCTTCAGCGGCGTCTTACGGCCGCCGGCGTACGCCCCATCAATAATGTCGTGGATGTCACGAACTACGTCATGCTCGAGTACGGGCAGCCGTTGCATGCGTTTGACTATGAGACGATTCACGACCGGCGAATTGTGGTGCGGCGCGCTGCACCTGGAGAATCGCTTCGGACGCTGGATGGTCTCCTGCGGACGCTCTCACCCGAGATGCTGGTCATTGCCGATGCCGATCGTCCGGTCGCGCTTGCCGGGATCATGGGCGGCTCGGAGACAGAGGTGACCCAGTCGACGACGAGCATATTGCTCGAGTCGGCGAATTTCAGTCCTGGTTCAATCCGACAGAGTTGCCGCGCGCTGCGACTCAGGACCGAGGCGTCTCTTCGCTTTGACAAGGGGCTGCCGCCGGACGCTACCACCGTCGCACTGAGACGGGCCACGAAGCTTCTCGTGGAGATCTGCGGAGGCAAGGCGTCACGCGGCCTGCGGGACCTGTTCCCTGCTCCCCGACAGCCGATCGAATTCACGCTTTCCCCGGCGGAGCTTCGTCGCGTCTTGGGTATCGATCTGACAGTGGCGCAGATTCAGGACGTGCTGGGCGGGCGGCTTGAGTTTGATTGTCGAGAAGATGGACACGCGCTGCGGGTGAAGCCGCCGGCGCACAGGAGCGATATTCAGATCCCCGCCGATCTGGTGGAAGAAGTGGCGCGTCTGGTTGGCTACGACCGGATTCCGACCACCACGCTGGCCGGCCATCTGCCCGATCACCCGTCTCCGCCGATGCATGGCCTTATCGAACGACTGAGCGGCCTGCTCGTCGGCTGCGGCCTGCAAGAGGTCATTACGTATTCGCTGGTCGGTCGGCCTCTCCTGAGCAAGATGAGTACGGGGAGAGAAGCTGGGATGTCGAATGGACTTCGCCTGGCGAACCCGATGACCCCTGATCAGGAGACACTGCGGATGTCGCTGCTTCCCAGCCTCTTGGAATGTCTGAACAATAATCTTCGTCAGGACGAGGCTGGTCCTCGTCTGTTCGAGATCGGACGGGTCTATCTTCCCCGCCCCGCCGACTTACCCGAGGAGCGGCAGATGCTGGTCATCGGCATCGCGGGACCGAAATGGCAGAGGCAATGGGGTCGGGCGACCGCGCACTTGGATTTCTACGATCTGAAGGGGGTCGTCGAGGAGTTGCTTGATCGCCTGAATCTCGGCGAGACGCGCGTCATTCAGATTGCCGATCAGCATCCGTTTCATCCCGGACGAACAGCGGCCGTGTACTCGAGGGAGGTGCGGCTAGGTGTGATGGGAGAGCTCCACCCGGCGGTGGCGCGCAATTTTGAGGTTCGGGCGCCAGTCTGCCTGGCTGAGTTCGATCTGGAACAGCTTCTGAGCGTGGTCGGAGAAGAGTCCTTGCGGATCGAGCCGCCGCCCCGCTTTCCCGCGATACGACGGGACTTGGCGCTCGTCGTTCCGGAGCGCGTTGCGGTCGCTACGCTGCTCGAGGTCATCAGGCAAGCCGGTGGAGCGCTGCTCGACCAGGTTGAGCTTTTCGATCTGTTCCGTGGGGAAGAACTCCCACAAGGGCATAAATCGTGCGGCGTTGGGCTGGTCTTCCGTTCGCCGGATCACACGCTGATCGACGCTGAAGTAGCCCAGGCCGAGTCCCGCATTATTCAGCAGTTACAGCAGATAGCCGAGGCGCGGCTGCGGGGATAATTTTCGCCTTTACAAGGGTGCATGGCTTTGCTAGGCTTTCAGCCGGGTAAGGGCTGCCACCGCGGAGATCTCATGGTAACGTATGCTTCAGACCAGGACCAGACGATGCTTGCCGAAAAACTGGAGGAGCTGGAACGTCGAGTGAGGTTGGTGGTTGCGCTTGCAGCGAAGCTGAAGGAAGAGAAGACAGTTCTGGAGCGGCAGGTAGAGGAGTTGCAGGCGGTGATCAAGGTGCGGGTGGAGCAGGTGGGAGCGCTCGAGGCCGCACGAAAGAAAGATCAGGCGCAACTCGTTCACATACAGGAGGAACGTGAGGAGGTTCGTCTGAAGATAGATCGCCTGCTGGAGGAAATTGCTCGGATTGAAGCCTCTGTCGAATCCGGGGCGTGAGAATCGTATGGAACAACTGGTGAGCGTCGTCATTCGGGGAGAGCAGTACACGATCCGCGCCGCAGAAGATCCATCGTATATCCGACAGGTCGCGGCGTATGTCGATGCAAAACTGGATGGGGTAGTCAAGGGATCACAGGCGCTCCCACCCACCAAGGCGATCGTTCTGGCCTCACTGAATATTGCGGATGAGCTGTTTAAAGCAGAGGCGGAGCGAGAGCGGTCGGAGCGATTGATTGCGGTGAAGCTGGGTACACTATCAGAGCTGTTGAGCACCGCCCTCGGGGAAGGAGCCAACGGTCCTCAGGGCGTTGATTAGCAGCCTGACGTCAGTGGAGCATAGGTGGAGCAAGAGGGCTGCGGTGAATCATTGTACGCAGCATGAAATCAGCGAGACCCCCTGCCGTGTTCGTGATGAGGGTACGTTTTTTGAACCAACAGAAAACAACGGGGGCCCTCTTTGCAGCGTGGTGTGCATAGCCCCACTTAGGTGGGGAGAGCCTGAAACGCTGCCCGGGCAGCCACCTGGTTAACCAGGTTCAAACCTCACCCCTCAAACGGCACAAAGGCGGGGGGTTCTCCCTTCCTCCCCTATCGCGTACTCGCCCGTTATCATGAGGGCCACTCACCCCTTGTACCCTTCTCGCCTCGATCCGACGACGTTGTCTTATTTCCACATAGTGATCCTCTTGTTATATTTCCAGCCATTTACATCTATTTCATGGCGTTGGCATAGGAAGTCAGGAAGGAGGTGGACCTCCATTGGCAATTGGGGTTGATCAACTTGCGATCATTCTGATCGTTGCGGTTGCATGTGTTGTCGTTGGATACCTGCTCCGCAAACAGGTGTTCGAAAGTAAAATCGCTGAGGCCGAGACCTTGGCCAAGCGGATCGTGACCGAGGCAGAGAAAGAGGCGGACACGAAACTTCGAGGGGCTGAACTTGAAGCGAAGGAACTCGCTATCCAGACGAAGACCGATCTGGAACGAGAGACCAAGAGTCGTCGCCAGGAGATCGAGAGTGCGCAACGCCAATTGAGTCAGAAGGAAGAGACTCTCGAACGAAAACTGGAGCAGGTAGAACGACGGGACCGTGAGCTGGATTCACTGGCCAGAGATCTCGGCAACAGAGAGCAGGCTGCCGCCGACAAAGAGACCCAGTACGCTCAGTTGATGGATGAAGCGCAGCGACGCTTGGAGCGCATCTCCGGTCTCACAGCCGAAGAGGCCAGGAAGATTCTGCTCCAGAATCTGGAGCAGGAGGCCAGAATCGAGTCGATAGCCTTGTTCAAACGGCTTGAGGATGAAGCGCGGGCGACGGCCGACGTCAAGGCCAAAGAGATCCTGACCGTTGCCGTCGATAAGTGCGCGTCGGAGTTCGTCATGGAATCGACGGTCTCAGTGGTGGACTTGCCGAATGACGAGATGAAGGGGCGAATTATCGGCAGGGAGGGACGCAATATCCGCGCCTTCGAGCGGGCAACAGGGATTGATGTGATCGTGGATGATACCCCCGAAGCGGTGATCCTGTCCGGTTTTGACCCGATCCGGCGAGCGATTGCCAAGGAGGCGCTGCAACGCCTTATCACGGATGGGCGGATCCATCCCGCACGTATCGAAGAAATAGTGGAGAAGGTGAAAGGCGAGATCGATGACGACATTAAGAAAACCGGTGAGCGGGCAGCCTTCGATGTGGGGATCAGCAGCCTCCATCCTGAGCTCGTGCGCCTGGTTGGGCGACTCAAGTACCGGACCAGCTATTCGCAGAATCAGCTTCAGCACACGATAGAGGTGGCACAACTGGCCGGTGTGATGGCGGCTGAGTTGGGGCTCGATGTGAAGGTCGCGAAGCGGGCCGGTCTGCTCCACGATATCGGGAAGTCGGCCGACGTCAACATGGAAGGGACGCATGTCTCTATTTCGGCGGAACTGGCCAAGAAGTATGGTGAGCATCCGAAGGTGGTGAATGCGATTGCCGCCCACCACGAGGACGTGGAGATCACCTGTCTGGAGGCGGTGGTGCTCCAGATTGCCGATACGCTCTCGGCGGCCAGGCCTGGGGCCAGACGCGAACTGCTGGAAAGCTACGTGAAACGGCTTGAAGGGTTGGAAAGAATCGCGAACTCCTTTGCGGGTGTAAGCAAGACTTACGCCGTTCAAGCCGGACGCGAGGTGCGCATCATCGTTGAGAGCGCTGAGGTATCGGATGTGCAGTCGTATCAGCTTGCGCGGGATATCGCGAAGCGAATCGAGGAGGAACTGCAGTACCCCGGCCATATCAAGGTGACCGTCATCCGCGAGACCAGGGCGGTGGAGTACGCTAAATAAAGCCGTTCTACGTTCAATGTGCAACGTTCAAGGTTAAGGCTCTAACCGGACGGGTGGTTCCTTAACCTTGAACCTTGAACCTTGAACATCGAACCTTGAACCGGATCCCATGCGAATCTTATTCATCGGTGACATTATTGGCAAGCCCGGTCGTGAGATCGTGGCCTCGGTATTGCCGCGCCTGACCGAGGAACAGAGGATCGACCTCATCATTGCGAACGGCGAAAATCTGGCCGGCGGCTTCGGCGTCACAGGCGCGGTGGCTCAAGAGATGTTTGCGCTCGGCATCGATCTCATGACCTCCGGGAACCACGTCTGGGACAAGAAGGAGGTCGAAGAGTACATCGCGAAGGAGGAGCGGCTCCTGCGACCGGCCAATTACCCCGATCCGGCGCCTGGCAGGGGAAGCCTGGTAGTGGACAAGGGTGGCTGTGTTGTGGGGGTGCTCAATCTGCAGGGGCGGGCGTTCATGCCTACGCTCGATTGTCCGTTCCGAGTGGGTGACCGTGAGATCAGTCGGCTGCGTCGAGAGACGACACTGATCGTCGTCGATTTTCATGGCGAGGCGACGGCGGAGAAGCAGGCCTTTGCCTGGTATGTCGACGGGCGGGTGTCGGCGGTGATCGGCTCCCATACG
>JAHFDH010000022.1 GCA_023249055.1 Candidatus Methylomirabilota bacterium | reverse complement strand
GTTGAACTTACACCCGCCGTCGTGACGTGGTGTCGCGGACCGCTCGCGGCCTTGGCGGGCGGCGTGCTCGCCGATCCGCGCGTGACCGCCGCCGTCGGCGACGTTTTCAAAGTGCTGAGCGACGCGACCGTTCCCTTCGACGGCATCGCACTCGACCTCTGGCAAGGACCGTTCGAACGGAACGATCCGGTCTTCACCGCCGCCGCGCTGGCGACGTGCCGCCGCGCGCTCGCGCCGGGAGGTCTTTTCGGCGTCTGGTCTGAGCAGGCGGTCGGCGGTTTTGAGCGGCGTCTGACTGCGGCGGGATTTACCGCGCCGATGAAGCATGTCGCCCGCCGCGGATGTCGACACGTTAACTACATCGCCGCCGCACCCGTCGAGGAACGCTCCCGCCGATCGTTGCGCGGCGCTCCGCGCCCGAAGCGCCGCAGTTAACTCAACGACGGCCGACTGCGCGGCGATGATGTTATAGAATTATCAATTGGTTCACGATATACTCCACCCCCGCATAAGTGCTAAATATTATCAGATATTACCTAATACTACCGAATGAATAAACAACTGCATAAGCGTGCAGCTCTCTGTCAACATCCCCAGATCACATTATGAGTATTGAAACACAACAATTTGTATGTTTTGCTGAACGACGGACCAAGTTTATCAGGTCGCTTATTCACACAAATGAATTCTTTAGACAAGGTGTTCCGTTCATAAAGCATCTGGTTCCGGATTTTACCTCTCTATTTGTCCGAAGTATAAGTCTTAAAGGTAAAGAACACTTAGAAGAAGCTCAGGCGTATGTGAAATCTGGTAAATCCTTGATATTGGCGATGAACCACCAAAGCGAGGCGGATACATATGTCGTGCGCCATATATTAGTCAAGAACGGGTTGGAGGAGTTTGCCGAGAGGTTGGTGTATATCGCAGGGCTTAAGATGCTCGAAAGAAGATCAACGCGTCCCTTTTTTGCTGCAGAACGTTCGCTTATGGTTGCAACACCGGGAGATTTTAAAACCATTGAAGCTTTTTTAGAGTCTCACCAAAATCTCTCTGATGGCGAAAGGGAGGTAGTTGACCAGTATCATAAAAGCTGCACCCTTTTAAACATGAAGTCCGGACGGGAGATGATTCGTTTATCCGGGTCCGGTGTGGTAATTGGGTTATACCCGGAAGGCACTCGGACCAGGAGCGAGCTAGGATATATCCAAAGAGCGCCTGAGCAAATTGCCGGATATTTTAAAGGTAACCGTTTTGATGTTGTCTCTCTGGCCATGAGAGGTATTACGAAGACCTTTCCAGTAGGTAAGTGCGCCAGATTTTGGAGAAGGTCGGATGTGGAAGTAGTGGCAGGGGAGAGATATAGTGCTAGTGAGGTTTGGAATAAAAGGATCCAAAGCGATTATCCTAATCCCGAGCGCATCTGTGCTGACCTAGTGATGGCTAGAATCGGTTTGCTTATTCCTGAAAATATTAACCCTGACGATCTGGACAACTATAGGAGTATAAGCCTATTGAATTCGCAGGTCATCGATCGGCTCACATAGGCAACCAAATCAGGTGACAGAATCTCTCTCCGGGCCCGTGTCAAGAGAGATAGAGTGGTCAGCCTTCGATGCGGAACTCTTTGATGATCCAGCACTTCTACATTTTATAAGCGAACTGTTGGGCGCTACGCTGGCGCCGGCCTTATGGCCGGGCGCCAGCCGATCATGTTTCACGGAAGACGTTAGGGTGCAACGAACTCATGCTCCGGGTGTCGCACGGTGAGGACCGGACACGGGGCCTGGCGAACCACTCGCTCGGCAACACTGCCCATCGGCGGGTTCCGTGGGAACGCTATGCCCGATGTGGGCGCAGGGGTGCCTCGACCGTGTGTCCCCATCACGATGAGATCGACGGCCTGGTCTTTTGCGTACTGAAGAATCTGTTGGACCGGATGGCCCACCTGCGTCACGAGTCGTACATCGAGTTCCTGCCGCTCCGCTTCCGTGAACAGCTGCTTCATCTGCTCGTGGGCCCTCTCCTTCCACCGCTTCTCCCGCTCTGGGGTGGAAAGCCCCATGACCTCGGCCTCGACCCCGAACGCCCACGGCTGAACCGAGGCATCCGGCAACACATGCACGACATGCACAGAGCCGTGGTACGTGGACGCGAGTTCCCGCGCATACGTGACCGCCACCTTCGAGGTTTCGCTGAAGTCCGTCGGCACAAGGATCTTCTTGAGTGTAATCATGGAAGCCTCCCTTAGCCACCCGCCAGCGGCGGGAAAAGTCGAGGTGTCTCTGCTTCGTGGTGTTCAGCTCTTCCTGTAGTCCTTCAGCTCAACCACCTTGAGCTCAGCTCCTCCCCAAATATTACCCGCCTTGCTAATAGATTAGGATCTCGCGCTGATCCCAGCTCGGCTTGACCGGAAAGCGTTCATCCGCACGAGCTCTTCCCCCGAAAAAATCAACATCACCTCACACAGTGAATTTAATACGTAGCGTGTGGTAGTCAATGCCGGGGTGCAGGCGAGGGCGGCTGCTATAGAAGCGGACAACATGTTGAGTTCGGAGGAGCAGCGTACCCTGGATAGGCGTTCGATCGCTTCGAGACTGAAGAGATCGGCGCGGACGTCTGTCCCGTACGCTGCAGCAGTTTCGGCGGCCGTCGCTTTCTCATTCCGACTGCAGCTCTCAGCGCAGAGTAGATGTGCCATGTGAACATTTTTGTAGATACAAATAGATTGAATAATACATTAACAACCAATATTAATAATAAATAATCAAAAGGCCAGATGGCTGTTATGAACACAATATATCAGACGAATAGGTACTTTGAATTCTTGACACACAATGTCACATAGGATAATTTGGGTAAAGCCTCAAACTGCTATATATAGTCATTAAATACATGATGATCACGTTTTAAGCTCTATCAGGCGTTAGTTTTCAAGATTTAGATGTGTTTACATAAATTTATATCTTATACGTCGAGAAATATGCATATTACTTAAGTTAATAAATAATAACTACTGATCCACGATAGTACGCGACTATACAAGATCAAACGATCGCTTTTAGGATTGGAGGATATAATCCATCATATGGCAATGGCAAATGATGAGAGGGGAAATCGGTCCACAGAGGCTGTCGCGATGACGATTCGGTACGAGCCTTCCCTCATGGAGGAGGTCGTGCTCCGTGAGCTGAGGCAGCTAGAGGAAAAGGGAGACCTCCGTCCCACGCAGAAGTATCACGCCCTAGCCGATCCGATCTATGAGCGGATTCCCGCGAATGCCAGGGGAAATCGACGGGAGGTGGAGTTCGAGAACATTCACAAGAAGTTCTTCCAGGAATTCGGTTTCCTGGAGCCCATGGAGAAGGCTCTTCTGGAGTTTCCGGCGCTCGGGGCGGTAGAGGAAGTGTTTGTAAAGAAAGCCGCAAGGCAGGGGGAACAGTGGGCCGATCTGGGCCGGGACCGAAAGCGGGTAGGCATCAGGATCCACCCGGCGCAATTCGAGGACACCCCAGGTCTTCTTCGGTACCTGAAGCATGAGCTTCAGCACGTCGCCGATATGCTGGATGAAGCCTTTGGCCATCCTTCCAGCGAGGAGGGGTTCCCGGACACCTCGCCTGCCGAGTTGGTTCTCATCAAGGATCGGTATCACGCACTCTGGGATATCCACATCGACGGGCGGCTCCAAAGGCGGGGTAAAGAGACGATCTTCGACAGGGAGCGCCACTTTGAGCGGTTTGCGGTCTCTTATCGGAACGTCCCTCTCGCCCAGTTGACCGCGGCCTTTGAGGCGTTCTGGGAGGCCGAGAGATTGACTCACACCGAGATCCTGGCGATGGCGATGGATCCGGCTAAGGTGTTGGATCGGGGGGAGGCAGGGCGGACAGCCCAAGGGAAGCGGCGGCGACCCCTGTTCGCCGGTTCTCTTTGCCCCCTCTGCCGCTTTCCCACATTCGGATGGAGCAATGATCTTGATACGCTGCCTCAAAGCATCGTGGAATCCGTGAAGAAGGATGTTCCCGCGTGGGAGCCAGAGGATGGGGCCTGCGACCGGTGTGTCGAGCTCTATAAAGTCAGGGCGGGCGTATGACGGGAGAGGGTTTGAAAGAAGGGCCTTTTTGGAATTCTTCACCGGTAAGGGGAGGAGACAAGCCAGAATCGGGGTGGCCATTCTCCGACAGGAGGATTGCCTCGCATGGGGTGGCTCCGATTGCCAGATGTGCTTCGCTCGATGCCCGCTCATGGGCGAGGCTATTACCCTCGAGGATTTCAAGCCCGTTATATGGGAGGACCGGTGCACGGGCTGTGGAGTCTGTGAGCACGTTTGCGCCACGGTCAATGACCGAAACGCGGTCACCGTGGTTGCGCTAGGTGAGCGGGAGAGGGCTGAGGCTTCGGCGTAAGGTTCGCCGAGAGGGTGTCTCTATGCTTTCCAAAGGAAAGGAGTGGTGGAATGGACATGAAGGTGACGAGAAGGGGGTTTTTGGGCCTCGCGGCGGGAGGGGCAGGCCTGCTCCTCGCCAACAAGGCCTTCGCCTTCCGGATGCTGAAGCCTGCGGTGGAGGTTGGGAATCCCCTGAACACCTATCCCGATAGGGGTTGGGAGCAGATCTATCGGGATCAGTACCGCTTCGATCGGACCTACACCTTTATCTGCGCCCCCAACGACACCCACATGTGCCGCCTCAGGGCCTTTATACGAAATGGTGTGGTGATGCGGCTGGAGCAGAACTACGACCATCAGAAGATCAAGGATATCTACGGCAACCAGGCCACCTCTGCCTGGAACCCGCGCATGTGCCTGAAAGGGATGACCGTTCATCGGAGGGTGTATGGTCCCTATCGGGCCAAGTACCCGATGATCCGCAAGGGCTGGAAGCAGTGGGCCGATGACGGGTTCCCCTCATTAAGCGATAATCGGGAGCTTCGCACGAAGTATAAGCACAACGACCGCGGGAATGACGAGTTCGTCCGGATCTCCTGGGACGAGGCGACCACGTATGTGGCCAAGGGGCTGACGGCCATCGCCAAGACCTACAGCGGCGACGAGGGCAAACGCCGTCTCCTGAAGGATGGCTACCCGGAAGAGATGCTGGAGCACTGGGAGGATGCGGGGATAACCACCGTCAAGATGGGGAGCTCCCTTCCTATCCATGGGGTGATGGGGAAGTTCGGCATCTTCCGGTTTGACAATATGCTGGCTTTGCTGGACGCCCACGTCCGGGGTGTGGGGCCGGAGAAGGCCGTGGGTGCTAAATCCTGGTCGGAGTACACCTGGCGTGGCGACCAGGCCCCTGGGGGACCCTTTGTCCATGGGCTGCAAACCTCGGATATCGATCTCAACGATCTGCGGTTCTCGAAGCTCACCATCCAGGTGGGAAAGAACCTGATCGAGCAGAAGATGCCGGAGGCCCACTGGTTCACCGAGATCATAGAGCGGGGGGGGAAGATCGTGACGATCTCGCCCGAGTATAACCCTCCGGCCACCAAGTCCGATTACTGGATCCCGATTCGCCCCGGTCTCTCGGATACCTCGATCTTTCTATACATCGCCAGGTCTCTCATCGACAACAAGAAATACGATGCGAAGTACCTCAAGGAATTCACCGACATGCCGACCCTTATCCGGACCGATACCCTCACGAGGCTGCGCGCCCATGAGGTGTTCCCGGGATACAAGCTCGGTCTGTCGAAGGAGGGGCCCAGCTTCTCGGTCCATGGCTTGAAGCAGGAGCAGTACGAGAAGATCGGCGACTTCGTGGTATACGACGCAAAGAGCCGGAGCCTCAAGCCGGTCACCCGTGACGATGTGGGGCAGAAGCTTGTGGCGAAAGGCATCGACCCCGATCTGGAGTTTAAGGGGAAGGTGAAGCTGGTCGATGGCAAAGAGGTCGAGGTCATGACCGTTCTCGAAGGGTACAAGATCCATCTTCGGGACTTCGACCTGGATACCGTGAGTGATATCTGTGGAGGCGCCCCCAAGGAGCTGATCCTGCGCCTGGCCGAAGATGTCGCCACCATCAAGCCGATCTCCATCCACCATGGGGAGGGGATTAACCACTATTTCCATGCGACCGAGCATAACCGCGCCTGCTACCTGATCCTGATGCTGACCGGGAACGTCGGCATCCAAGGCTCGGGCGTGCACACCTGGGCGGGAAACTATAAGGGGGCCTTAATCCATGGGTCCATGTGGGCGGGCCCTGGTGCTGCGGCATGGATCAAGGAAGACCCCTTCAACCCGGTTCTGAGCGACGACCCGAACCTCAAGATCACCAAAAATAATATCAAAAACTACTCTGAGGGGGAGGAGACCGCCTACTATGGGCACGGGGATAAGCCCCACATTGTCAAAACGCCCAAGTATGGGCGGAAGTCGTTCACCGGCCATTCCCATATGCCCACCCCCACGAAGGCGATGTGGACCTGCAACACCAACCACCTTGCCAATGTGACGAAGTGGCACTACCACATCATCAAGAACCTCCTATATCCGAAGATCGACATGTATGTCGATCAGCAGATCGAATTTACAGGATCGGCGGAGTATTGCGACATCATGTTGCCGGCGAACTCGTGGATGGAGTTCGAGGACCTGGAGGTCGGCGCCTCCTGCTCGAACCCGTTCCTTCAGATATGGGGTAAAGGGGGGATCGGATCCGGGGTGGGCACGACCATTGGCAGCTTTGCCAATGCCGGCGGCGGGGGGGGAAAGGCGGGGGCGGGTCACGCAGGGGAGGGGATCAAGCCCCTCTACGATACCAAAGACGACGCTCTCATCTTCGGTCTGGTTGCCGAGAAGCTGACCGAGCTGACCGGGGATCGCCGCTTCCGCGACATGTGGAAGTATATCTTAGAGGGACGCTCGGAGGTCTACATCCAGCGGGTCTTGAACGTCTGCTGCACCACCTCGACCCCCAATGCGCCCTACAGGGTGGAGGACATCGTCGCCGGCAAATATGGTGAGCCAGGGTCGGCCCTGATGCTCTTCCGGACCTATCCGAGGGTTCCTTTCTGGGAGCAGATCAACGACAGCGTGCCCTTCTACACCCCGACCGGAAGGCTCCAGTGCTATAACGATGAGCCGGAGGTCATTGAGTACGGAGAGAACTTCATCACCTACCGGGAGGCGATCGAGGCGACGCCGCATCTCCCCAATGTTATCGTCTCCACGAATTCCCTGGTCCGTCCGGACGACTACGGCATCCCCTTGGATGCCATGGACCCCGACGAGCGGGCGATCCGGAACGTGAAGATGACGTGGGAGCAGGTGAAGAAGACGCGGAACCCCCTGTGGGCGAAAGGGTATCGGTTCTACTGTATTACACCGAAGAGCCGCCATACCGTCCACTCCTCCTGGGCCGTCGTTGACTGGAATTGGATCTGGAGCACCAACTTCGGGGATCCTTACCGGATGGATAAGCGCGCCCCGGGTGTGGGCGATTGGCAGCTCCATATGAACCCCCAGGCAGCCCGTGATCTGGGGATCAACGACGGCGACTGGGTCTATATTGATGCCAATGCGGCCGATCGTCCGTATGAGGGGTGGAAGCCGAATGACCCGTTCTACAAAGTCTCCCGGGCGATGCTGCGGGTGAAATGCAACCCGGGATATCCCTATCATCTCACGATGACCAAGCACTCTAACTGGATGGCCACCGATCGCACTGTCAAGGCCCATGAGACGCGGCCGGATGGCCGGGCCCTCTCGCCGACGGGGTATCAGTCGAACTGGCGCTACGGCTCTCACCAAAGCATCACCCGGAGCTTCCTCATGCCGATGCATCAGTTGGATAGTCTTATCCACAAGAAGACGTCCAACATGTTCTTCGTCTCGGGATTCGACGAGGATAACCACGCGGTCAATACCGTCCCAAAGGAGACGCTGATCAAGGTCACCAAGGCCGAGGATGGAGGGTTGGGTGGCAGGGGACTCTGGGAGCCGATTCGGACCGGGTTTGCCCCAGCGAATGAAAGCGACTTCGCCAAGCGGCTCCTCAAAGGAGAGCTGGTGCGGCTGAAAACGTAGAGGAGGGGTGCGATGGCGGAAAAAGAGTTTGACCTGGACGATCCCATGGAACTGGTGGGGGTCGCACTCCCCGAAGGGGACATGGAAGAGATGGCCGTATGCCTCGTGGAGGAACTAATCCGGGATGGTTGGGATGATGAAGGCCTTCTCCGCGTCTTCTCCGATCCCTTCTACCGGACTACCTATCGCATCTCTCAGGAGAAGGGGGAGGATTATGTCCTGGCCCTCATTGGCACGCTGAGGCGGAAGTGGGGGTATTGGAAGGGGGGGGAGGAGATATCCCGCCACCTGCGGCTCGACGAGATCAAGAAGCTGATGCTTCAGGATGAAAATCCCCAGCGTGTCGAAGACACGGTGGGCGGTAAAGAGGTGAGGAGCAATGGCTGAGGTCTATAATTGGCAGCTCGGAAGAAAGATGGCGTATCCCTACGAGGAAAGCCATCCGAAGTGGCAGTTCGCCTTCGTCTTCAACATCAACCGGTGCATCGCGTGCCAGACCTGCACGATGGCATGTAAATCCACCTGGACCTTTTCCAAGGGGCAAGAGTTCATGTGGTGGAACAACGTGGAGACGAAGCCTTACGGCGGATACCCCCAGTTTTGGGACATGAAGGGTCTGAAGCTCTTGGAGGATGCCAATCCCGGTAAGCAGGTGTGGGATGTCACGAAGAAGGATGGGAATAAGCGCCCCTACGGCGTCTATGAGGGCACGACGGTCTTCGAGGGGGCTCTCAAGCGGTACGGACCCGAGGGGCATGTCCGGGCCTTAGGCTACATCCCTACCGATGAGGAGTGGCGCTCCCCGAATATCTACGAGGATACCAGCGCCACGCCTGCGGAGGGGGTGCCCGAGAAGTGGTACGGGCCGGATGCGGCATCCGTGCTGCCCGAGCACAGGACGTGGTTCTTCTATCTGCAGCGGCTTTGCAACCATTGCACCTACCCGGCCTGCCTTGCCGCCTGTCCGAGAAAGGCGATCTATAAGAGGCCAGAGGACGGGATTGTTTTGATCGACCAGGAGCGCTGCCGCGGCTACAGGAAATGTGTTGAGGCCTGCCCCTACAAAAAGCCGATGTTCCGGGGGACTACGCGGGTTTCGGAGAAATGCATCGCCTGCTATCCCCGTATTGAGGGGACGGACCCTCACATAACGCCCGACGGGGTTCCTATCGAGACCCGGTGCATGACGGCGTGTGTGGGGAGGATCCGGATCCAGGGCCTGGTCCGGATCGACGAGAAGACCGGCGATTGGGCGGAGGACCGGTACAACCCGATCTATTACTTGGTCAAGGTGGCTAAAGTTGGCCTTCCTTTGTATCCCCAGTTTGGGACGGAGCCAAACGGGTATTACATCCCCCCGAGGTGGGCACCCCGCCCCTACCTGAGACAGATGTTCGGCCCCGGGGTGGATGAGGCCATTGAGAAGTATGTGGCCCCTGACCGGGAGCTGCTGGCTGTTCTGCAACTCGTTCGTTCCAGTCAGAAGATCATCTTCCGCTACGAGATCAAGGAAGGGCCGAAGGTCTTCGAGACGATCGATCGTGCCACGGGAAAGAAGTGGGAGATGTATAACGATACGGTGATCGGATACGACAAGCAGGGCGCGGAGATCATCCGGCAGACGGTAGAAGAGCCGACATACGTCAGACCCGATGTTCACTTTAACTCTATTTGACCTAGGCGAGGAATACGATGAGTGCGGAAGAGACGGTCAGACAGGCATTGTCCAGGGGCTGCCTTTACTACATCCTCTCCACCCTTTTCCCGTATCCTGACGAGAAGACCCTTTCGGGTTTGGACTGGGAGGAGGCTGGGGAGGCTGTGGCTCTTCTGGGGAATCCCGCGGGGCTCAAAGAGGCATTCGAATCCCTGAAACGCTCCCTGAAACCGGCCGACGCTCTGCGGTCGGATTTCTCCAAGGTTTTTGGCTATACGCTCCAATCCGACTGCTCGCCCTACGAGACCCAATACGGGGGGGGCGGGTACGCGGGCGCCAATTCTCAGCTTTCTGGCGCCCAGGTCTTTGATCAGGTCCAGACCTTAGGCGACATCGCCGGCTTCTACGGGGCCTTTGGTCTGGATGTGTCAGACCAGGCCAAGGAGCGGGTGGATCACATCTCCATCGAGTTGGAGTTCATGGCGTTTCTGGCCTATAAGGAAGCCTACGCCATGACCTCCAGTGATGGGAAGGACAAGGCGTGGCTCTGTCGGGATGCGCAGGTGAAATTCGTGGATGAGCACCTGGGAAAATGGGGGCCGATCTTCACCACGCGTCTTGAAGAGGCGGCCAAGGGCGGCTTCTACGGGAAACTCGCCCGGCTGACGGGAATGTTCCTTGCGCTTGAGGTCGAGACGCTGGGGGTACAGCCCGTACAGGTTGAGGGGTTGGCCCCGACAGCTCCTGAGGCCGAGGCCCTATGTGGAAGTTGTGAGACAAAGGATGCGTGCTTTTCAGAGGGGGGAGGAGGTTCATGGGGAGGAGCGGCAAGATCCGTGTTCTAACAATAGGGCCCGCTTCGGCAGCCGATGCGAAGGGAGAAGCCCTTTACAAGAGGCACTGACTTGTGTGCTACGGACCGGAGGGGCGCCGCTTTTCTTGCAGGCTGAAGGATGGATAAAGTGTAGCCGATCTGATCGGCGAACGCTAGGGAGGAGAGAGCGATGACAACGACCCGAGCTCGGAAGATGGTCCTCGCGGCCTTCGTGGCTCTCGCGGGCAGCGTGGGTGCCTTCGGGCTAACTCCGCGCGAGGCCGTCGCGGCGCAGAAGTCAGTGAAAGGTGATGTCGATCAAGGCAAGGCTCTGTACGAGAAGAAATGCGCCGTTTGCCACGGCGACGAGGGGAAGGGGGATGGGCCGGCGGAGTTTGTCCTCTTCCCCAAACCCCGGGACTTTACCAAGGGGATCTTCAAGCTCCGCTCCACCACAACGCTTGCCACCGACGCTGACCTGTTCAAAACCATCACGCAGGGTGTCCCGGGAACCATCATGCCGTCGTGGGGCACGGTCTCCGAAGCCGACCGGTGGAACCTCGTGGCTTACATCAGGAGCCTTTCCGTCATCGAGGAGCAGGCCAGTCCGATGGTCAAGATCCCGAAGCCACCACTACAAAGCGGAAAGTTACTGACCCTTGGGAAGCACTACTACACGGAGGCCGGCTGTGTTGACTGCCACGGCGCGAACGGCAGAGGCGACGGTAAAAAGGCCGCGAAGCTCAAAGACGACTGGGGCTACCCCATCGTTCCCTATGACTTCACTACCGCGGGGCGGATGAAGGCGGGTTCAACGATCCAGGATATCTACCGGACGCTGACCGCCGGGATCGGTGGAACCCCCATGCCTTCTTTCGTGGATTCGGTCGGGGAGCAAGAGCGGTGGGGCTTGGGGTACTACGTGCTCTCCCTCGCCGGCAAACCGGCTTCCAAACCTGTCCCACAAGAGGTAACGACCATCCACTCTCGTTTTGCCGCAGGGGCGCTGCCGACCGACCCGTCAGCCGCCCTCTGGCGGCAGGCGAAGCCAGTCACAATCCTGACGCGCACCCTCTGGTTGCGCCCGAAGGAAACCGGGCCGATCCGTGTGGCGTCGTTTCATAACGGGCGCGAGATTGGCATCCTGCTTGAGTGGGACGATCCGACCATGAATAACGAGATGCTTCGGCCTCAAGATTTCCGCGATGCCGCCGCTGTTCAATTCCCGATCCAGCGCGAAGAGCCCTCCCACGTCATGGGCGAGCGCCAGGGCCCCGTCAACATCTGGCACTGGAAGGCCGATTGGGAGGCCGACCTGACTCGATTCCGCGATGTCCAGGACCGCTACCCCGACATGGACTCGGATTACTACCCCTTCTTACGGGGAACTCAACCTGATCTATCCCTGGTAGGGATGGTGACCACCCTTCACGACCCGACGTATCTCACCGGATGGGGCGCGGGGAATCTCTTCTCGACCCCCTGGCGCCTGACACCGGTCGAGAACCTGATCGCTACCGGACTCGGGACCCTCACCGCACAGTCGCCTGAGCATCAGACCATCAAAGGCCAGGGCATCTGGGTCGATGGCAAGTGGCGTGTGGTGATGATCCGGGCGCTTCGAACCGACAATGAGCGGGACGCGCAGCTCACGGCCGGTTCCACCGTGCCGGTGGCGTTCGCGGCCTGGGACGGCGCCCAGGGCGATCGAGACGGCGGCAAAGCGGTCACTGTCTGGCAGCAGCTCACACTGGATCCCACACGCTGATGTCACCATCCGGGTAAGGGAAGAGCGAAAAAGTGGGCCGAAGCGGCTGACACCGCTTCGGCCTATGAAACCACCCCATTCCACCATGCAGGAGGAGATGTTTCGCGCTGACGCGGCTAGTGGCTTCGTGTGCATCTTAACACGTCCCTCACTACAGTCCAGCATAAACCGCTTCACATCAGGACACGACTGTCCGGTCGATCGCCTTCCGGAAAGGAAAGAGAGTTACACACTTAGTCAACCGGCCAACCGGACCTGTTGCGGCCGGTCTCCTCCTGACTCCTCGCGTGCACCGCCCGGGGACTGTAACGGTGACAGCCGAGTGTCGGCAAACATGAACCGTCTGACAAGGAGGGGGGCGTGAAACCACGTCGTTCGAGATGGATGAAGTGGGGATTAGCCTGGAGCCTCGGGCTAATGGTGAGTATGGTGCTACTCTTCCCGACCAAGAGCTGGGCCATCCCGGCGTTTGCCCGACTCTATAGCCTCCAGTGCAGTACGTGTCACAGCGCGTTCCCGGCGCTGAACGACCTGGGAGAACAGTTTAAGATGTCAGGCTACCGGCGGTTCTCGAAGGGAGACGTGATTCCAGTCTCTCCGCCGGTAAAGATCGGAGAGCGCCTGGAACTGCCCGCGGTTCTCCCCCTCTCCATCGCCGTCAATGCCGGGTTCAACTTTGTGCAGCTCAACAACACCCATATTGACGGGAGCAGGAATCCCAGTACAGACCCCGAGTTCAGGAGGACTAGCAACAGCTTCGATCTGAACGGAATGGATATTCACGCCGGCGCACCGCTGGGGCCCCACCTGTCCTTCTTCCTGTCTTTTCCGATAGCCGGGACGGACATCCGCCAGTTCTGGGATCCTGATGTCAAAAGTAAGGGGACTACCTCCGATATAGGCGGACCATCCGTGCCGGACCTTCTCTACCTCGGAGTGCACGATATCTTTATCAAGGACCTCCTGAATGTGAGGGCCGGTATCTCCCCGTTGCCGTTGCCCTTCTCTCCCGACGCGAACCGTCTATCGCTCTTTCCGTACCTGGTCTATGAGGCGAAGGCCTTGGACGTCATCTCCACACAAGGAATTGATCACTTCCAGCAAGTCGGGGCGGTCGACCTCGGCGAGCATCAGTTCGCCCTCGCCGAGTCCCAGATAGGCATTCATCTCTTCGGGCGGGTCACCCCGGCGCTCCACAAGATCCCCGGTCTGTACGTGGATTACACCGTCGGGGTAGTCAACGGCGACAATGTCAACCCCGACAACAACAAGACCAAGGACGGTTTTGCCCGCCTAGCCGTCACCTACCCGATTGAACATCTCACCATGAGGCTGGGAGGATTCGGCTACTACAGCGGCAATATCCTGGACAGCCGGACCACTATCCCAGGTACTGAAAGTGCTGATGGTACTGGTGGGGTCCATTATAAAAACCGGCTGTGGCGGGTGGGGCCAGACATCAGCTTCACGCTGAGTGACCCGATCTATGCCAAGGTGTTCTCGCAGATCCTCTTCGCCCGGGACAGCAACGCCACTGGCTTTGGGAAGGCGGCGACCTCGTGGGGAGGTTTCGTGCAGGGGGAAGTCAAGCCGCTTGATCAGCTCATCGTCTACGCTCGCTACGACTGGATCAATGGTGATCGGTTCAACGACAGCAACGTGACGATCAACGGAGTCAGTGGGACCACCGGGCTGGTTCACCCGAGGCTCTGGGATACCGTCGTCGGGGCGCAGTTTTACCTCTACCAGAACTTCAAGCTGTTTGCCGAGTATCGCTACGGTGAAAAGCGCCTGAGGCCCGGCGCCAGTAGCAATGAGGATCTCGGCAAGACAACCGAGAACGCGGTCCGTACCGGATTCCACATTGGGTTCTAGGTCGGAGGGTAGACTTCACAGGTCGAAAAGGCGTGGACAGGAGCTTTTTTCGCAGGGAGGGAGCTATGAATACACCAAGGGTCTTACGTGTTGGAGCCGTGTGCCTTATCGTACTGGTACTGGCAGTGTCGCGTAGCGTCAGCGCTCAGGATGGGGATCCAAATTCTGGCAAGGCAGAGTACCAGATCCTCTGCATCGAGTGCCACGGGACGAGCGGAAAGGGCGATGGCCGGGTCGCCTTCGGCATGTTTCCGAGGCCACGCAACCTGACCACCGGCAAGTTCAAGATCCGTTCGACGCCGACGCTTCCCACAGACGAGGACCTGTTCGAGGTGATCAGCCGGGGAATGCCCGGGACAGCAATGCCGAGTTGGGCGGCTCTCAGCGAGGCAACACGGCGGGATCTCGTGGCCTTCGTGAAGACGCTGTCGCCTGAATTTCGCGAGGCGGGGCCCGCCCCCGCCGCCCCTTCCCAAGAAACCCCTCAGATGCCAGAGCTGCGCTCCTTGGGGAAGATCTTCGCCCAGGGGAGGCAACTGTTCCAGGACGCGGGCTGCGTCAAGTGCCACGGGCCGACGGGGCTCGGCGATGGCCCGAAGGCGGACAGACTCAAGGACGATTGGGATTACCGGACCCTTCCCCCCAGAGGGTTCAGCCTCGCGCGCATGAAACGGGGGCGCACGGTGGAGGACATCTATAAGATTCTGTTGAATGGGATGGGCGGGACGCCGATGCCCTCCTTTACTGACTCTCTCTCAGAGGAGGAGATGTGGGCGGTAGCCTTTCACGTCTGGACCCTTTCTGCCGCCGGTGTCCCATCAGGATTGTAGTTAGGAGATGTGGGCGGTAGCCTTTCACGTCTGGACCCTTGCCAGAAAGACCGCCGAGACGGGCGTGTCAGGGAAGACACGAAAAGGAGAGTGGGGCGTGAGAACCGTCGTAGAAGTGGTGTGGAAGGCAGCGCTTGGCGCTGCCTTCTTGGGAGCTGCCATCGTGGGCTTGGTGAGTTGTACAGCCCTGCCGGGCGAATCGCTGGACCCCATGGCCCTCGCTCTTGGCCTCCCTTCGAACGAGGAGGAGGCGGCAGCCGTTCAGCCACGCGGCGAGCCTTGGGCGCCCGCCGGGGCCAAGGCGCGCGTTCCCTCCGAGCCAAGCCGGAAGTTCCCGGCGCCGCATGGGGAGCCGCCGGCCAGCGCGCACTGGATCGGCCATTATGGCGACAACCGCGGTGAGGGCGAGATAGCCTTTACGCTCACGCGCGATGGGAACGCCGTTGCCGGCATATGGCGGCTGCGAACCGGGGGCTCCGGTACAATGACCGGGATCGTCGCGCCGGACGGCCGGTCCTTCGTTTTTACTCTACAGGGAAGCAACTATGAGTGTCCCGGGGCCCTGGCTGGCCGGGGTGAGTATCTGCCGGACGCGATCCGCGGGGTGTACAGCGGCAGCGACTGCGTCGGGACCATCACAGCGGGGTCGCTGGAGTTGAGGCGGCAGTAAAGCTTCACACCGGAAAGAGGAGCGCCATCGTCAGGACGGCAACAAGGAGTCCCCGCGAAATTGCCGGGGCATGAATCAGCCGGTTCTGAACCTGAATCCAGCGTGAAGGCTTCACGTTGATGACGTTTCAACCGGCACTTGCACGGTCAAGGCTAGCCTTGGGGCTGGTTCGCTGAAGGCTGCGTTCCCCACCAGGATGCCAGCGCGATGCGCTTGGTTCTGGGACCATTTGCGATGATCGAAGCGTACATGACTCAATCAAGGAGGACAGTCTATGAGGAGATCTGCCATGCCCGGAAGGATCGGTTGCGTATGGGTCGCAAGAAGCGTTCTTGTCATCGCACTCCTGTCGGTGGCGCCAATCAGTATCAGCAATATCTTCACGGCAGTTCAGGAGCATCGCGCCCCGACGATGTTCAGTATTGCGGAAGCGGCGACCACGGTCACCTTTGAGGTCACGGACAACCCTGGCAATTGGTTCGACTGCTCGGGGAGCATCTCCGGTTGTGTGGTTCTAGGCGCCGAGAAATCACTCGCGGTGATTGGACCGGGAGACACAGTGAAATTCAAATCAGCCGGCCTGGCCAATACCCTGCATACGGCCGTCAGTTTAATCTATCCGACGGTTGCAACGGGTCCGGGTAAGCCTATGCCGTTTGATGTCGATCTCACCGTTCCGAGCGATATCTCGGTTCCGACTGAATTCTCGGTTACCCTGAACGATTATGGATTATATGTCTTCTATTGCGACATCCACCCGTACATGTTTGCTGCGGTGATTGTCGACGACCCGTCAACCCCCGAACTGGATCTGGGCAAGACAATCGATCTGATCAACGGCATTACGAAGCTTCCGACCGCGTCAGACCTCGCGTTACGGCTCGTACGAACCTTCTTCATTGCCACCAATCCCTCGAACTGGCAAGTCTACAGTAAGACGACTTCAGTGTCATGGAATCCGACCTATCCTCCCGTGCCCGTGCTGGCCTACGACAAAAACGGGAATCCGGTCTCGGTACCGGATCTCAATACGTTCTTACACGGTTACTTTCATGAACCCAAGACCCTTTCCACTGCTACCCCTCCATCCGCGTCTGGCGTTGGGGAAGTCTGGGTAGACGCCCAATTCGAGAAGACAGCGGGAAAAACAAAGCCTGGAACCGCAACCGCCGTTGACGCGACGAGTTGGCAAGTGACAAGGAAAGTGGCCTTGCCATCGATCAATATGAATAATCCGCACAACATGTGGACCGATCGGCACCAGAAACTTATCTATCAGACCCAATGGTTCGACAATAAATTTACGGTGTTTGATAGAAAGACGGGCGCGTTGGTGCGCAACATGGTTGTCGGAGAGGCGCCCGCGCACGTGATGACGCGGACCAATACCGATCAGGTCCATGTGAGCCTGAACGGCGAAGGTTGTGTGGTCGAACTTACGCCGTTGGCCACCCACATCCAAAGATGTATCCCCATGCAGGGACCTGGAGAGCCCGAGACTCATCCACACGGCCACTGGATGAGCGCTGATGGCAATCTTATGGTGACCCCTAACCCGGATACCGACGACTCGACCCTGTATAACTTCCCCCATAATCGGATTCTCGCCAAAAACCACACGGGGGCCTTTCCCATCGCGACGAGCATGATGCCGGACTCGAGCAAATACTATGTGTCGAATTTTCTCGACAGCACCATCAGCGTAATGAAGATACCGACAGGGGTTAAAATAAAGGACATCAATCTCCTTGAAAACTATGACCTCAACGACGGACCCACCGGAGGCTGGGGGGTCGGCGCGCTGCCGATTCAGTTGCCGGTCAGCCCGAATGGGAAATATCTGCTCAACGCAGATACGCTGACCGCAAACATCATCATCGTAGATACGGACACCGATACGGTTGTGAAGACGCTGCCGTGTGATGCGGGGTGCCATGGGCTCCAGTTCGGTGCCAAGCAAGGCGGGGGATATTACGCCTATGTCGCGAGTAAATTCTCTAACGAACTGATCGTCGTCGACCCAGATCCGAACAATGATGGGAATCCATCGGACGCGATTATTGCAGGAAGAGTGCTGTTGACCACCGATAACGCCTCCGCGGGATTCAAGATGGATGACACGGCCGTTACAGCCTACGCCGGAATGGGTGGACAGGGGGTGCTTCCGATCCCGGTCGTGTATAACGGCTGGGTCCAGAACCTCCCTCACGAATGGAAGGCGACGCTGACGAGCGAACAGCAGGACCCGTTACGTTTCCGGGACGAGGACTGATGCATATTGTCGGCTCGATCAGGGGAGTCCAACGAAACTGAGTCACACAAGGAGGAATGGAGCGATGCGCGCGACACGAAGACTGATCGCGGCAACAGTGGCGGCAGGCTTGGCTATGGGGACGGCGGCATCCGCCTTGGCCTATGAAACGGGCGAGGTCAAGGACGGAGGGACGATCACCGGTGTCATTAAGTTCGTCGGGACCCCACCAGCAAGAGAGGAACTCCCGGTGGTGATTGAAGCTGAGGACAAGGAGGCCTGCGGGAAGGTGAAGCACCTGAGTTGGGGTCTCGTTGTTGGTCCGAACAATGGGATTGAGAATGTGGTCGTCAGACTGGTTGACGTGAAGAAAGGGAAGAAGTGGGAAATCACCAAGGCCGCGTTGGAACAAAAAGGCTGTGAGTATAGGCCGCATGTCGTGGTGGCGCCTCCGGGCGACGTGGACGTCCTAAACAATGACGGGATTCTCCACAACATTCACACCATTAGTACGGCCAACTTCGGGATTAACAAGGCCCAGCCGAAATTCAAGAAGGTGCTGACCGCAAAGTTTCCGAAACCGGAGATTATCAAGGTGAAGTGCGATGCTCATGACTGGATGCTTGGCTGGCTTGTGGTCTCCGACCATCCGTACGTCGCCGTCACCAACGACAAGGGTGAGTTTACGCTCAGTGATGTTCCGCCGGGTGCCTACAAACTGGAGGTGTGGCAAGAGACACTCGGCAAGAAGGTACAGGACGTCACCGTCGAACCGAAGCAGGAGACCAAGCTCACGATAGAACTGGCAAAGTAGCAGCGGTTTTCGGCTTGGCCTATGTACTTGACTCCGTAATCCCTCCAGGTTGTGCTCGGACTGGTACGACCACCCCAGGGCGCTGCGCCAACTTGGGTCAAGTGCATAGGCCATTTATCCCATGGTCACGGCTTCCGTGGCCGCGAATCGGCATGCCTGGGTTTCGTTGAGCGCCCCCAAGACTTTGAGAATGTGGATGTGTGATCCAACGAAGGCGGAGACGCAGATGCTACAGCGCGCCGAACCCTCCCCCACATTTCGTGATCTGCTGAACAGACCGCTCCGCAGTATGCGCCTGTCCGTGACCGACCGGTGTAATCTGCGCTGCCAGTACTGTATGCCCGAAGAGGAGTACGTCTGGCTGCCGCGCAAAGAGATCCTGACGTTGGAGGAAGCGAGCAGTCTGATCGATATCTTCGCGGAGCTTGGCGTGAGCAAGATACGTCTCACGGGGGGCGAGCCGCTGATTCGTAGGGATCTTGCCGCGCTGGTCAAGATGATCGCGCGCAACCCGCGGATCGAGGACCTGGCGATCACCACAAACGGGCTGTTGTTGGCGGAGTCCGCACAGGCGCTGTATGATGCCGGCCTGCACCGCGTGACGGTCAGCCTGGACACCCTCCGCCCCGATCGCTTTACGGCACTGACACGAAAAGATTCTCACGCAAAGGTGCTGGATGGGATCACGGCCGCGCAACGAGCCGGTTTCAAGGACGTGAAGATCGATAGTGTCATCATGCGGGGGGTCAACGACGACGAACTCGTGGACCTGCTGGAGTTCGGCAGGCAGAGGAACGCCGAGGTCCGCTTCATCGAGTATATGGATGTGGGCGGGGCGACCCACTGGTCGATGGAGAAGGTCGTCTCCAGAGCAGAGATGCTTGAGGTGCTGACGCGACAGTACGGCCGGGTGGAGCCGGTCGCGTCCGCAGGCTGGGCGCCTGCCGATCAGTTTGTCCTGCCGGATGGGACGGTCTTCGGGATCGTCGCGTCCACCACCACGCCGTTCTGCCGGACCTGCGACAGGAGTCGGCTGACCGCCGATGGGACATGGTACCTGTGCCTGTACGCCCAACACGGGATCGACCTGCGGGCGCCGCTACGGGCCGGGGCTTCGAAGGCGGAGTTGACCTCTCTCATTGTTGCCGGATGGACGGGGCGACGCGATCGCGGCGCTGAAGAGCGGCAAGAGCTTCGGTTCAGAGACGTGTTGGTCTCGGTCGAGGGGCTCCGACACGACTCCCACCTTGAAATGCATACCAGAGGGGGGTAGAGGGGGTCAGCCTTCGACCCGGAACTCTTTGATGATTCGGTACTTCTGCATTTTGTAGGCGAGCTGTCGCGGTGTGATGCCCAGGCGAGCGGCGGCTCTCGCCTGGACACCGCCGTTTTCCTTCAGCGCCCGCATGACCAACTCCCGTTCAAGCTCACGAAGTCCCTTCCAATTATCTAAGGCGTGAAGGTTGTTCGCCTGCTCCTGACGGAGCCACAGGGCGTGTCCGATCAGCGACGCCATGATCGTCAGCACCTGAAGCTCCGTCTCCACTGAGGCGCGCGTGTCGCGAGATGGCCGC
>JAHFDH010000021.1 GCA_023249055.1 Candidatus Methylomirabilota bacterium | reverse complement strand
TCACACTCATCTCTCAGCCTGCTGTGTGTTGCGGAACAGCTCAGCCGGCATTTCTCGCTTCAGCTCAACGTCGGTGATCCGAACTACCGATCCTGCGCGGGATGGTGCTCCTGCTGTTCCGGTCCGTCTCCCTGAGGTGTCATACCCATACCCTGCTGGCGCTGCATCATCGTCTCCATCATCTCGTCCATCATCTGCATATGTTTCTTCATCTCCTGCATGAGCTGTTGCTGGTCCTTCATGTCTTGCTTCATCATACCCATGCCTTGCATCATCTTACAGTCCTGCATCCCGCCCATCGGTTTGTCCTGCTTCATCATGCCCATGCCCGGCATCTCCTGCTGCTGCATGCCGCCCATCTGCTGATCCTGTTTCATCATCCCGGACCCGGGCTGCTGCATGCCGCCCATCTGGTGGTCCTTCATCATCGCGCAGGGCTGAGGCTGTTGCGCCAGCGCGGCCCCTGCTGTCATGATCACCATGGTCAACCCCAACACACCGACACATGCTGCACGGTTCATGCTCGTTCCTCCTTCTTTCGAAATGAGTTCTCGCCACATCGACACCAGCCGGTCAATCCAACGGTGCGATCTTCTGGAGCTCCTCTCGCACCCGTGCCCTATCCCAGTCAGCCAGAAGCTCTCGCTGATGAAGCGTTGCCTACTCGATCACGAGACCTGTTACGCGAGGCGACAACCGCCCTGAAAACACGGCCACACTGCGGATATCGATCAGTGCGATGTCACTGCCGTATTCCGCATGAAAGTGCGGAGGGTTGTGATCGTCGAAGAACATCTTGATGACGATACCGAAGAAACGGCTGATCTCAGACATGGGTAGGCTGGTCGCGTAGTGCGGGGAACAGGTCTTCCGGCTTCTTGCCCGTCACCCTGAGGTAGAGCGCATCCGGGCACAGATCAATCCGGTCGTCCCAGACCAGTTCGCCGGATGAACCGATACGAACCCGATCGAAGGCGAGCGGGTCTCGCCACAAGGCGAACACGCCTTTGCCGACGGTTTCAGAAAGGTCCACAGTCCCGGATACCCCGTCGTCAAATTCCAGCCCCAGCCGATATCCTGGCAAGACCGTGACCCCGCAAATCCTTCTCATGGCTCACTTCCTCCGCACCTCTGGATAGTACCACTAATGAAGGTGTTCGAAAAGGACCCCATGCGATGACGACTAACGCTTCCGAATGACCCACGCGCGACGGCGGTCGACCTCCACCAATGGGAGGACGAGTTGAACATCCGACTGGAACCGATACTCTCATAACGCCTGGTACAGAAAACGGGGGCTTGACACGCGTGGTCATCGCTGAGGTACACGCGGAAGTCAGGAGTTTTCCCGCAACGGCGGTCCTTCTTTAACGGCCTCTCGCACCAGAGATCATACCGCTGCAAGAACCGCGAAACCAGACTCTCAGGGTTGTCGTCGTTCATGGATGACACTTGGTTGACGCCGAACTATTAAGCGAGCCGATTTAGACACCTGAAAACACCGGCGGCCTACGTTCTGAGACTGCCGGGCTACTCACAACTGAATTTAGCCGCAATGTCGAGAGCCTTAGGTTGGCGAGGGGACCACAGGTCGCGCTTCAATACGGAACGTTCCTTTTATACCGGGGCGCGCCCTCTGCGCGATGGGGATATCGAAGGCTATACCGACTTCATCGTCGAGATTGCGCGTCACTGCGTTCATACCTGGTTTGCCGGGGTTGTCCTCCTGATAGCCGTACTTGATACGCCAGCCTCCGAGTGCCGCCTCATCGGGAAAAGCCTCGACCAGGATGAGCTCGCGCATGATGTAGCCGCCCTCGTAATGGCGTTTCATGAAAAGCACGCCATCCACCTCATAATCAGGCACAAGCACCTTGAGGTCGAACGCGAAACTCACCGAGCCTGACGCTTTGACGCTCTTGTTCGGGTCGAGGAACACGGAGAACAGGTGCGGGCTATTGGCGCGATTGGGGGACCGATCAGATCCTGCGTTACCGGGGAAAAGATCATCGTAGCTACGGAAGATTGCAGAGTGTTCGCGCACCTCGCGGCGCGTCATCTGCCACTGGCAGCCTCGTACGCTGACCGCAATCTCGAACTGATAGGACGCGTTTATGCTTTTGCCGGCTTTCAACTCTTTCTGTACCTCCACTGGCAACGTGATGTCGTCGATGTCGAAGATGCCGTCCACGCGGAGCGTGCCGAATAAAAAACGCGTGAGGTTCTGGTAACCTTCCTCGGAGTTCACAATGCCGTAGTAACCTGAATGGCTGCGGTTCACGAAGGCGCGCGGCGAACTCACATCCTTGCCATCGCGTCCCGGCCCATGCGTGGTGGCATTCTCGATGCGTACGAGCCCGTCGCTCGCATCCCCAACCGCCCAAGCCGAGCCCCCCCAGGCCACGGTGTAGTCGCGCGGGTTCGTACCAACCAGGTTGAAGATGCGCTCGAGTGGGAAGTTCTTCACGATTGAGACATCGTCGCCTTTGGGTAGATCGAGATACTCGGCCATCCGCTCGCGGTTGAAATTGTTGACATCGCCGAAGGAAAGCCAGCCCGGCACATTGCGCACGATGCGCATGTCGATGCCATTGTGTGGCGTTGCATATGTGAACAACTTGTCTACCGCGCCGCGCGCCTCCGCAGAGCCTAGATTCAGGTTCTGCAGGAAGGCGCGGCAGATGAGCCCGCCCATGGAGTGTGCGACGAGATGCACGCGGAAGTCCCCGGGCGTCATCGCGTTCTTCGGGTTGGCGCATATCTTATCGCGCAGGCGAAGGATGAGCTTATCCAGCCCCTGCGCGAAATACGTGATGGGCGGCGTCTCACCCTTGCCGAAGTCCTTGCTGGCCTCGTCGTAGTACCGATAGATAATGATGCTGCGGTACGGGATCAAGCAGTCGGGACGCTCAGATGCCACGAGATCTTCGCCGTCCACGAACACGTCACTATAGTCGTGATCACTCATCAGGCGCACAAGCGGCGACTCGAAGTAGAAGCGCTTTACGTCGCCGGTCCAGGCCATACGCGCCTTCGTCGATCCGATATTGAAGCCCATGTAGGGATCGGCGACGGTCTCCTCGATCTCGCCCTGCGTGGCCGCGAAGCCGCGCACATAGATGATCGGATGGTACGGCTGCTGCGAGGCAGTGGACATTAAGATTTCTCCCTACAGTCTGATCTTCAGTTGTTCGTAGATCGCTGCGGTCTACTTCTTGCTGTGGCTCGAGATCAGGATCATCTGCTTGACGAATTCGATGACCCGCAAATCGTCGATGTCGTTGTGATCGTGGATCAGTCGCCTATCGACATAGATGACGAGATAAGGGTTGCGACCCGCCGAGTTGGGGGTGCGTTCCAGTACCACGTCATCGAACGTAATCTTGCTGCCTGGCACATCGTTTACCCAATCAACCCTGGAGCGCTTGAACATCTCGATACTGTCGGCGACGCTGGCGGCCTTGAGTTCCTCGCGTGTGCGCTCGGTATTCGGATAGAGGCGGTGGGTGCGGTAGGGTGTGAAGTGGCCGACGGCGATGATGTTGGCGTCATGTTCGCTGATCGTTTCCGTCTGATTGGTTACCTCATTCCGGCGCTGGCGATCGTGATCTTTCTCGAAAATGGTCGAGAACCAGCGCCCGATCGGAAAGGCGTAACGGGTTGCAGCATCGGCCTCGGAGGTCAGCACCAGCACCACCGGCAGTTGTGAGGGAGAATAGGGTAAGGTGTGCTCGGCAGCCATGTCGCTCATCGGTGTAAACAGGTTGGCCTCGAACGCCGGGTTGATCAGCACCACCAGGTTGCCGAATCCCTCGATGTCGGCCTTGCTGCCGGCCGGGTCGGTGGTCTTGACAAAGCGGTTTTCCAGGATCTGGGCGAGCGCGGTCTGCATCACTGCGCCGCCAAAGCTATGGCCGACGACCACGAGCCGGGTGTTGCTCCCGCATGGCGTGGCGTCGTTTTTGGGCAGTTGGCGACCGCTGCAGACCTTGCTGTCGTTTTTAAGCTTGATGCGCTCCAACTGGCTCAAGACCTCGGCGACCCCGCCGTACCCGACTTTCTGGGCAGTGTTTTTGCGGTCCCAGAAGGTAACGTTTTCGAGATATTTCACAGGCAACGAGCCACCGCGCCAGCCGAAGTAGATGCCGACCACCTGGCGGGCTGTGGTGCCGTTGGCCTTGGCCAGATGGGCCTCGGTATCGCTCAGGTTGGCCAACACGCCGCGGAAGGTGTTGATGTTGGTATCACCGGGCGCGGCGCTGTGCTTCCATCCGTGCACGAACACCACCATCAGCAGATCGCGGGTATCGGCCTCGACCCGGAGTTTCGTCAGGACATCGTCCATCTGCTTGCGGTCCCAGAGCTGGCCCTGGTCGTCGAATTCAATGAACCCGAGCAGGTAGCTGGAACCGTTGTCGCTGGGCAGTTGTTGCAGCGCGTGGGTTTCACACTCGAGTGTGGGCTTCGGCTCCTGGCTGACGCACACGTCCGGGTGGACGGAGCGGTATTGCATGTGCGGGGCGCAGGCCGTCACGGCCAGCAGTGCAAGGACAACGCTCGCGATTGAGGCGGCTGTATTTTTCATAGGCTTGTGCTCCCTCCCGTATCCCTGGCGCGTCGGAATTGACGCGTACGAAAATAGTACGCCGGTGCGGTTTATTGGACAAGTTGAATCTGGCCGCGCGCGGCTGCGTGACGATCACGCCCTTTCCGTTAACTTTCTCTCTCGTCAAGAGTCTGTGCCTCGCCGGTTCGCGCAAGCCGGCGACCGCGCCAGAACTCGAAGATGACAGGATACACGATCAGTTCGAGGAGGAACGATGTGATGACTCCGCCGATCATCGGGGCGGCGATCCGCTTCATCACGTCGGCTCCGGCTCCGTGACTCCACATGATCGGCAACAAGCCCATCAGGATCGCCATGACGGTCATCATCTTCGGCCGGATCCGCTTCACCGCCCCCTCGCTGATCGCCTCCTGGAGGTCTTCCATCGTTCGCAGCCGTCCCGCGCTCCGCCGCTTCTCGTACGCATGGTCGAGGTACAGGAGCATGATCACCCCCGTTTCGGCATCGACCCCGGCCAGCGCGATGATCCCGACCCAGACCGCTACGCTCAAGTTGTATCCAAGCAGATAGATGAGCCAGATTGCGCCGATCAGTGAGAACGGGACGGCGAGCAGGACGATGAACACCTTCGTGACGCTCGCCGTATTGAAGTAGAGCAGAACGAACACGATCAGCAGGGTGAGGGGAATGACATATTTCAGGCGTTCTTTGGCCCGCTCCATATACTCGAACTGGCCGCTCCAGATGAGGTGATACCCCTGGGGGAGCTTCACCTGCTCGGCCACGACCCGTTGAGCATCGCCGACATAGCCGCCGATGTCCCGTTCTGCAACATCGACATAGACGTAGCCGACCAGCTCGGCGGCCTCGCTCCGGATCAGGGTGGTGCCGCTCGAGAGCTTCAGATCGACAAGCTGGGTGATCGGGATTTGTTGCCCCATCGGGGTCGAAACCAACACGCGCTTCAGGCCATCCAGGCTGTCGCGGAACCCCCTGAAATACCGGACGTTGACCGGGAATCGCTCCCGCCCTTCGATCGTGGTCGTCACGGTGCTGCCCCCGATGGCGGTCTCGATGACATCTTCTACGTCGGCCACAGTAAGGCCATAGCGGGCGATCTCGTCCCGCTTGATCTGAAAATCGAGGTAGTAGCCTCCGGCCACGCGCTCGGCAAACACATTCCGGGTGCCCGGGACAGACTTGAGCGCCGCCTCAATCTCCTGGCCGATGCGCTGAATCGTCTCCAGCCTGGGACCGAGCACCTTGATCCCGACAGGGGTCCGGATCCCCGTGCTGAGCATGTCGGTCCTTGCCTTGATCGGCATCGTCCACGCGTTGGTGACGCCGGGGATCTGAAGGGCGTTGTCCATCTCGTCGATCAGCTTCTCCACGGTCATCCCTTTGCGCCACTCCTGCTCCGGCTTCAGGTTGATGACGGTCTCAATCATCTCCAGAGGAGCGGGGTCGGTGGCGCTGGTCGAGCGCCCGCCTTTGGCGAAGACCGACTCGACCTCCGGGAAGTGCTTGATGATCCGGTCCTGGATCTGCAAGAGCTGGGAGACCTGGGTAATCGAAGCGCCCGGGAGTGCGGTCGGCATGTAAAGGAGGGTGCCTTCGTACAGCGGCGGCATAAACTCCGACCCGAGTTTCAGAAAGACCGGGATCGTGGCTGCCATGGCGAAGAGAGCCATCACGAGGATGGTCTTCTTCCACCTGAGCGCGAAGTGCACCACCGGCTGGTACACCCAGATCAGGAATCGGTTGATCGGGTTCGTTTCCTCCGGTTGGATCTTTCCCCGAATGAGGAGCACCATGAGGAGCGGCGCCAGGGTCACGGCGAGGAAGGCGGAAAAGAACATGGCAAATGTCTTGGTAAAAGCCAGAGGACGGAAGAGCCTGCCTTCCTGCGCCTCCAGGGTAAAGACCGGCAGAAAGGAGACGGTGATGATCAGCAACGAGAAGAAGAGGGGCCGTCCGACCTGCTGGGCAGCTTCGATCAGGAGGCGAGTCCGGTCGATTGGACGCCCCGCCCGCTCCCATTCTTCCAGTCGAGTGTGAGCATTTTCCACCATGATAATGGCGGCATCGATCATGGCGCCGATGGCGATGGCGATCCCGCCCAACGACATGATGTTGGAGCCCAGCCCGATGTAGTACATCGCGATGAACGACATCAGGATGGCGATCGGCAGCGTGAGAATAGGCACCAAGGCGCTGCGGACGTGAAACAGAAACACGATGATCACCAGGCTGACGATCAGACTCTCCTCGATCAGCTTCTCCTTGAGGGTTGCGATGGAGCGATGGATCAGGTCGGAACGGTCGTAGGTGGTGACGATCCTGACGCCCTCCGGCAGCGAGGGCGCGATCTGCTGAATCTTGTCTTTCACCCGCCGGATGACGTCCAGGCTGTTCTCAGCGGACCGGATCACGACGATCCCGCCTGCCACATCACCCTGGCCGTTCAGCTCGGAGGTGCCACGGCGGATGTCGGGCCCAAGGCCGACCCGACCGATATCACGGACCAGGATTGGGGTGCCCCGTTCGTCGGTGCCAACGACGATCGCCTCGACGTCCTTGATAGATTTGATGTAGCCGAGCCCCCGGACCATATACTCGCGTCCGGTGAACTCCACCACCCGGCCGCCGGTGTCGTTATTCCCCTTTCGGATCGCCTCAATGACTTTATTGATGGGCAGCTTGAAGCCCAACAGGGTCGCAGGATCGATGGAGACCTGATACTGCTTGACGAAGCCGCCAACCCGCGCCACCTCGGCCACGCCGGGGACGGACAGGAGCCAGTGATGCACGTACCAGTCGTTCAGCGTCCGCAGTTGGGCCAGATCGTGTCGCCCCGTCTCGTCGACCAGCGCATATTCAAACCCCCAACCCACGCCCGTCGCATCCGGCCCCAGCACAGGGGTGACGCCCCGGGGCAACCTGTCCTGCACCCCCTGCATATACTCGAGCACCCGCGTCCGGGCCCAGTACAGATCCGTCCCATCCTGAAAGATGATATAGACAAAGGAGAGGCCAAAGAAGGAGAAGCCGCGCACCACCTTGACCTTCGGGGCCGAGAGGAGCGCGGTCACAATCGGATAGGTGATCTGATCCTCCACGAGGGTCGGGCTTCGCTCGGCCCACTCCGTTTGAACAATAACCTGGACGTCCGACAGGTCGGGGATGGCATCCAGGGGCGTATGTCGCAGCGCCCAGATCCCCCAGGCGATAGCGAAGATGGTGAACAAGCCGATAATGAATCGGTTGGTGGCACTCCACTCAATTAACCGTGAGATCATTGGACTTCCCTAAAAAAGTCTATTGCGTCTGTTGCGTCTGATCCACTCAATGACTCGATAGACGCAATAGACTCGGCGCCTCGCACCTCATTTCTTGCCCATCTCCATGCCGGGCATGGTCCCTTTCCCGCCGACGGCGGTCTTGAGTTGGCTCTCGGAGTCGATCAGGAAGTTCGCGGAAGTGACTACTTTCTCTCCTGCCGAGAGGCCGGCCAGGATCTCGGCGTAGCCTTCCGTCCTGACGCCTACCTTCACATCCCGCGGCTCAAAGGTTCCCTGGCCCTTGTCGATAAAGACGAGCTGTCTCGTACCGGTATCAATGAGGGCCTCGTCAGGCACGACAAGGCGTCTGCCTACTGCGATTGTCAGCTCTACGTTGGCGTACATCTGTGGCTTTAGTTTCCAGTCGTTAGTATTAGAGAACTCACACCGGACTTTAACTGTTCTGGTCTTTTCCTGCAGGACCGGATAGATATAGCTGACCTTGCCGCGAAAGAGTTCTCCGGGGTAGGAGGCCAGTGTCACGATGGCCGCCTGGCCAAGCCTGACCAGGGGAACCTCATATTCATAGATCTCCCCGTGGACCCAGACGGTAGACAGATCGGCTACCTTGTAGAGGGGCTCGCCGGGCATCACCTTCTTGCCGCGAAACGCCATCTTTTCGATGACCACCCCATCGATGGGCGAGTGGATTGTCAAGCTCTTGCGCGGCGTCCCGGTTCGCTCAAGGGCGGCGATCTCCTCGTCGCTGATGTCCCAAAACTGCAATCGCCGCCTTGCTGCATCGACCAGACTCTCTCCCCCCGACGCAATATCTGTAAAGCGGCTCTTGGCCAGCGTCTCCCTCGCCCGCAACGCCTGCAGGTACTCCTCCTGGGTCGAAACAAGATCCGGACTGTAAATAGTGAGGAGCGGCTGGCCCTTTCTGACGCGCTCACCGGTAAAGTTCACCAGCAGACTCTCGATCCACCCCTCGACCTTGACATTGACGTCGGCCAGGCGTCTCTCATCGAATTCAACCACCCCGACCGTCCGGATCGTCCGTTCAAGCGACCGATACTCGACTGCACCGGTCTTCAGTCCGATCAACTGTTGACGCTCCGGGCTGACCATGACGGCTCCCTGGGCCATCTGCATCTCGCCGGCAGCCTTTTGCGGTTCCGGCGAGGCCGGCATCGACATGCCCTCATGCCCGGTGGGCTCGCCTTGTTGTTGGGATTGGGTGAGCGGCTCTCGAGGAGGCGAAGTGTCGCCGCCAGACCGACCCTTGAGCGACATGCCGCCTGCGTACCACACCAGGAAGATCCCCATGGAGGCGGCCACCAAGACGCCCCACGCGATGACCCGCTTGACTCGTTGCGGTTGATGTCCCATGCAATTCTCCTCAGTGTATAGAGGCGCCGATGGCCCACTCCAACCGTGCCAGACTTATCTGGTACTCGCCCATCGTCCGATAGTACTCTTTCTCGAAATTGAACAGCGTCAGACGGTTATCCAAAAGAGTGAGGAAGTCGACCTTGCCTACCTGATAACCGGCAACGGCAGAGTCCAGTGAGAGTCTGGCCTGTGGAATCAGCCCGGTCTCCAGCAGATCAATCAGCTTGCGCCCTTTGTCGATATCAGCTACCAACTCCTTCACCATCGAGACCACCTCGTTTCTGGCGGCCTGATACTGCTCCCTGGCCGAATTGATCAACGCCGAGGTCTCTGCAACCCGGCGGTCCTGTTTGGTCCTGAAATAAAGAGGAATGTTGATTGAAAAGCCCGCCGAGAAGAAGTCGGATCGCCTGGCGACAGCAGAGTCCTCCCGAAAGGCATAGCCGAGGCTCATCGTAAGGTCCGGGAAGTATCGCTTCCTGGCCAGTGTATTGGCTGCCTTGCTCCGCTCGATCTCCTCCTGGAGGCCTTTGAGCAGGGGCCGGTTCTCCAGGGCTCTGGCCTGAAGCTCGGATAGTCCTATCGGCACATCAGCCTTCGAAGGCTCCTCAGTCCGACCGAGGGGCGTTTGGGGAGGCCGATTGAGCATCGCATTCAGCCTGGCACCTGCGGCCTGACGGCTCTGCTCCAACCGGATCTGCTCATCCAGCAACTTCGACAGCTCTACCTGAGCCCTCAAGACATCCTGCTGAACCCCCTTGCCGACGCTATATTTTGTCTCAGCAATCTTGACAAATTGTTTCAGCAGCTCACGACTGTTCTCCACGATGTCCAATGAACGCTCGAGGGCGTACAGTTCGTAGAAGAGTTCTTTGACCCGCCGCACGATCTCGTTTCGCTTATCCAGATACCCGTGGCCGACGGCGTTGGCCTCGCGTTGGGCCACCTCGCTTCGCAGGTCCAGCTTTCCGAAGAAGGGAAACGCCTGAGCGATACTGAGCTTCTTCATCGTCATATCGTCCTGGGTGAAGCCGAAAGAGCGGGTGGGGAGGTTTTCGATCTCAAAACTCAGCATCGGATCGTCAAGCGACCGTTCCTGGGGAGGCCGCTCTCTGGCCGCCTCCCATCGCTTCCCCTCAGCCCTGATCTCCGGATTCACAGCGAGGGCCTCCTGGATAAGCGACTCGAGGCGAAGCGTCTCCTCCGCGGCACTTACCGCTCCTCCCACCCCAACAACCGCCATGGCAACAACAAGAATGAGCACATTGACTTTCATGGCCCTAGTCATCTGCATCTCTCCATGGTTACGTACAGTCCTGCCGCTCGCCCTACAACCCTGATGGACCCGGAATCACGTCGCGTTTCGAGCGTATAATATCGTAATAATGGCGTGAGAGACGCCATTGTCTCTCGTTGATGGGGTTCTTGGCTACTTCACTGTGACCCTCCCATGAAGGATTTTGGCATGGGGTTGATGGACGTGATACTCATAGATCCCAGGCTGCTCAAAGCTCACGGTCACCGTTCCTTCAATCCAGACCTCGGGGTGTGTGGCGCTCGGGTCCTGCAGAAAGGCCATGTGCGCCTTCTCCCCAGAGGCGTTCCTCCACGTCACATGATCCCCTCGATTGACGGTAATGTGGGCCTCCCTGAGGGAACCCAGCAACACCACAACCTCCTTGTCGCTGGCGAACGCTGGAGAGATGGCGATTTGAAGCAGAACCAACAGGCTGATCGTGAGGACAATACTGCGGCGTGTCGTCATGGTGTGTACCTCCTCCTAGACGAGTCCCTAGGGGTTACGGTTTGAGAGCAGTCCCCAGAGATCCTTCAGGGCATGACACGTCAGGTGTCGCCCTGATGAATAGAGTCAGAAGCCAGCGGTGGTCAGTTAGATTAAAGCGAACCGAGAACGAGGAGGTTTCAGGAGAGGAAAAGCGGGAGCTTGGGGAACAATCACCAACGCTGCAGCAGCGAAGAGCAACGTATTCAACGCGATCACAAGTTGAAACACTTGAGGAAGATCGACGATGCACAGAATAGAGGAGACTCCCATTGGCGCGTGGTGTTGGCCGGCTACGCCGCAGGGCATCATGCACAAGGCTATAGCGAGACACACTATCAAGACGATTTTTGTGGTGGTCGTTTGGTGGGTTATCGCTCTCATAGACACACTTCCCTTACCGAGTGGAGTCTCACCAAAGGTCGAGAGTAAGAGTTATTTCAACACGTACCACACATTAAAGAAGATATAGCGACATGCGCACGCTGTCAATGAAATCTCCCTGCAATTGAAATCTAACCGCAATGGCTTAGTATACATTCATCATGTCATCCCCTGTTTTGGATTGACGCATAAAACATCCGTGCACTATGTAGTGGCGCAGTTCGGGGAGCGCTGACTTAATTCCCACAATTCATCCCAGAACTTGGGTCGTGATAGAAACTGTGCTAAAAAGATGATCGCAGCCCGGCCATGAGGATATCCCACAATCGATACCGGTAGACCTGAGGAGGCGCCATGAACGTCAACAATATTGCGGCGGTGCTGGGAAAGCTCGATTACGAGATCTTTGTTCTGACGGCAGCCCATGAGGACCGACACAATGGCCAGATTGTGTGCTGGGTAGTACCGGCAACCATCGTCCTGCAGACCCCCCGCATTCTGGTCGGTGTCGGCCGGACGACCTTCACCCGCGAACTGATCGACATGAGCCAACGGTTTGCGCTGAACCTGCTCGGGAAAGATCAATGGCCGTTGGTCACCCACTTTGGCTTTCGGTCCGGCCGGGCAATGGACAAATTTGCAACGCTCCCATTTGAGCATGGGGCAACCGGCAGCCCAATTCTGCAAGGAACCGTCGGCTACCTGGAATGCCAGGTCAGGACCGTACTTGATGCCGGGACTGGGGCTCACCTCTTTTACCTGGCCGACATCGTCGAGGGAAAGATTGTAGCCGATAGAAACCCACTCTGCCTCCATCACTTGCCCGAACTGTTGCCTCAGGAGGATCTCGCCACGATGCGTCGGCTCCTGGAGCAGGACGCCCAGTGTCATCTTGCGCTCTTCAACGAAAGCCGCCATCAGCGGTAAGCTGTCAGCTAAGCTTATTCGCTGATGGCTGCTGTTCCTCAATCCATTGAAGCCGATGACAGTCCCTCGTCGAACGAACGTCACCCGATTTCGCCTCAGACCTCTCTAGTGTGAGTGTGAGCAGGTACCCTCCCATCCGGCGTGTTGGCCCTTTGCCTCATGGCGCCATTCGACAAGCTCGTGGAAGATCCCGTCAAAGTACATCTTAAAGTCGGGAGCCACATCGGCCACCGAAAGGATGCCGAGCAGCTTCTGCCCATCCTCGACAACGGGGAAGCGCCTAACCTTTTGCTGGCCAAAGAGCCGCGCAGCCTCAGCCATTTCAAAATCGGGAGCAATCGTGTAGGGGTTGCGGATCATCATCTCCTCGATCCGTGTAGTCTGGGGATTCCACCCTTCGGCCACACACTTGATGGTAATCTCCCGGTCGGTAATGAGTCCGAGCAGCTTACCCTCATTGGCGATCAGTACGCACCCCACTTTGTAGTCGCGCATCTTGCGCGCGACTTCGGCGGCGGTTTCCCACGGGGAAGCCGTCACCAGATCGGTCACCATGCCGTCTCGTACCTTCATTTTCTATCCCTCCTGACAACTGCCGGATTACACGAAGGGGCAGTCTCCCACCCTCCGACCACCCCGCCTCAGAAACAGTACAGCCCTTCGGGCGCAACACAAGACCCGAAGGGCTGTACGCTCAGCTTGGCCTTTTGCGGATTTAGACGTTCAGACGATCTGATTGTATACATTTTCCCCATGGGCTCCCTCTCCCGATGGGGCACAAAACCTGTCCTACTGCTCCATTTATCTAATTTAGTACCCGACCAAGTCCCTGTCAAGGAAGCGGGTTATGTGGCCTCCGGGTTTACCAACATGCTACATTACTCATGAAGGGAATTTCGGTATCACAAGCTTCTCACAACAGCGAGCGATCAACACAGGGCGGTGAGCCGATGAAAAACGATCTTATTGAGTGTGAGAACACAGTCAGGCTGCTTATGGAACAGCATGGCGTGTCGTTCGAGACAGGGTTTCTCGCAGAACAACCGTTGCGGTGGCTACCGAAGGATCCCGGTTACGTTCCACAGGCGAACGAGTTCGAGCACCTCGACGCAATGGCCTATGCGCTCGAGCAGACGATCACCGAGCGAAAGGTTGTCGACTCTGTCAAGCGGCTGGACGTCCCCTGCTGGTCGTTCGAGGATCTGCCGAAGCCGGTAGTCTACCGCCTGATGCTGATCTACGCCATGTACACGCACGCCTACTTCCGAGAGGTATACCCCTATCGCAACGTGTCGGAGTTGATGCAGGATCAGACTCCGAAGATCCTTCCTCCGCAACTCGCGGTACCGCTCTGGCGCGCCTCACGGCGGATCGGCATGGAGCCGACGATGTCCTATAGCCTCTACGCGCTGTGGAACTACTACCGCAAAGATTCCAGTAAACCGGTGAGCGTGGAGAATCTCGAATTGATCCACTCCTTTACCGGCACGCTGGATGAGCGGTGGTTCGTGTGGATCCATCAAGCGGTCGAGGTAGCATATGCTCCTGCGATACCGGTACTGCTCAGAGCTTGCCTGCTCTCCCGCGTTCGCGATCCGGACGGTCCAATCCCTTCCCTGAGGCAGCTCACAGACGAGCGAATCGTCGAAGAGATGATTCGATGTTTGGAGAACGCTGCGCAAGCCGCGCGAAATGCCGTCGCGGTGCTCAAGCGGATGCGGGAACACTGCGACTATGGGACGTACTTCAACCGGGTACGCTTGTTCTTCACCTTCCCCAACAGCGTGGTATTCGACGGCGTGGAGGAACTGAGGGGCGAACCCCAACACAAGTTTGGGGAAACAGGGGGGCAAACCCCGTTCATGCATTTCCAGCTTGCGGCGGCCGGCATCGACCACGACGACGATCCCTACTTTCCGCGCATGCGACGCTACATGTCGAAACCGTTCCGGGATCTCATCGAACTGGTCACGCAGACTTCACAGATCAGAACGTTTATCCTGGAGCGACGGGGCAATGACAGGCTCGTACAGGCGTATAACGCCCTCATTCAGGCTGTTCCGCTTGACTGGCGACTCGTGCACATGCGTCTCGTCGAGGACTTCATCGGACGGTTCGGCGAGGGACACGGCACTGGCAAACCGCCGCTCGACTGGCTGAGCGCGCTGTACAACAAAGCGCACACCTCCCTCATCGAGTTGTGAGCATCGGACAGATACCTCCCTCTCTCATGCGCGCTCAGCAACGAGACGACCTTTCCGCATGACGGGAACGATGTCGGTCAGATCGACTTGCGCGCAGATCTCCAGGTCCGTCCCGAAGCCTTTTTGGATGATCTCTCTGCCCCAACCGCAGCCTCGGAGCATCCCAAACAGGTCGGCTCGATGGGTTGCAAAAAGTTGGTGGGCGGCCCCGGCGGCATCGCTGCACTCAATCGGGCGATCACCAACGCTGAGAACGCGATCGATCAACATCCCGCTGCCCACAACATCTTCCAGACAGAAACAGCCGTGTCGACCCGCACACACAATGAGGATATCGAGTCCGGTCGCTGCAAGGCGGCGCGCGGCGGCAGAGACATTCAGGAATGAGCAGGCGATGAGTGTCTGAGCCCCTGCGGCAGCCTGGAATGTACGAGTGCCGTTCGTTGTCGTCAAGACAATCGTCTTGCCCTTGACGCGCTCTTGCCCGTATTCGGCCGGAGAATTCCCGAGTTCACAGCCTGCCGCCCTTTCTGCTCCCCGTTCTCCCGCAAGCAGAACGTCTCTGCCCAGCTTTCGCACCACAGCCCTGGCCTCGCTGAGCGTCCGTACAGGCATGACACCGGCGCAACCCTGGTGCAACGCCATCGTGATGGTCGTCGTGGCTCGTATGACGTCGATCACGGCGACCGCTCGACCGGAGGCAGAGCGGCAGGCAGGATCCAACCGACTGAATGCCACATCAAGGATCACGATGGTCTTCCCGACTCAGTTATCCCGCGAACGTCCCGCACTGATTGCATTGACACTCCTCTGTGAACCTGCTATGAACAGGCGGCCATTACCCTTCAACAGAAAGCTTCCAAACCATGCGCGCAAAATTTTCGCCGGATCAGAAGCGTACCATCGCCACGCTGAGCGTCGCCATCGCGATTCGGATGCTCGGCATCTTTCTCGTGCTCCCCATTTTTACGCTCTATGGAGAGCAATTTACCGCCTCAAAACCGCTGATCGGCCTTGCCTTTGGGAGCTATGGGCTGACCAATGCCCTGCTTCAGATCCCGTTCGGCCGCCTGTCTGACCGATTCGGGCGGAAACCGCTCTTGCTCATCGGCCTTGTGCTTCACAGCGTAGGCTCGATCCTGGCCGCCGTTCCTCCCAACATCTTCGCCCTCATCGCCGCGCGCCTGATCCAGGGGACCGGTGCCGTCAGCTCTGTTGCATTCGCGCTGGTCGCCGATTCCGTTGACGAGAAGAACCGCGCGACTGCCATGGCATTCCTCGGGATTTCCATTGGCCTCTCCTTCGTCGGCGGCATCCTGGCCGGGCCGGTAATCGCCAGCCTCAGCGGTTATGCGTCCCTCTTCTGGCTGTCCGGCATTCTGAGCCTGGTCGCAGCCCTCTACCTGGCGCTTGCCGTCAAGGAGCCGCCCAGGGAGCACACCACGGCCGACGTCTCCGGCGACCGGCCATCGGTTGCGTCGGTGCTCAAGATCCCCGACATCATCAGACTGGATGCCTGTGGATTCCTCATGTCATTCTTCATGAGCAACTTCTTCTTCAACTTTCCCTTGCTGGCTCGCCGCCACCTGCCCATGCACAGTTACTACCTCTTACTGGGCCCGATGCTGCTCGCCGGCACTGTCGTGATGTTTGGCACCTCCAGGGTAGCCGACCGGGGCTGGGCAAAATCGACGGGCGTAGCGGCCTTCGTGGTCCTTGCAATCAGTGCGTGGCTGCTCTTCCGAGGAACTGGCATTGGACTCGAAGCCCATCCGCTCCTGGTCCTCATGATTGCAGGCATGTTCTTCTTTGCCGGCTTCTCCAGTCTTGAACCGATCCTCCCCAGTCTCATCACCAAAGCATCACCGAAGACCGCATATGGAACAGCGCTGGGGACGTACAATGCGCTGCTATTCCTCGGCAGCTTCGCGGGCGGAGCGGCTGCGGGATTCCTCAGCACGCTGGGGACGGAGTATCTGCTGACCGCGCTGTTGATTGCCGCATTCTCAGGCATCGTACTGATGGCCCAAGTAAAGCACGCCTAAGTCAACAGCGGGGCGTACGACAATGTCCCACATGGGCGCAAATCGGTTCTCAGGTCCGCCTACCGGATGAATCCTTCTTCGCGCTCTCGTCGGACCGCTTCGCGAATTTCGAGACTTTTGCGAAGATAACAGTGGCGGCAGACGCTCCGGACAATATCCGAGGTGGGCCCTTCAGCAAGGAGATAGGTTTCCTGGAGTGTGATGGCTGCGCCGCACACAAAACAGTGGCGGTCGATAGTCTGGCCCGATGGCGCAGAGCGCTGGGAAGATTTCCCTTGACAGGCTTCGTCCTGTTCGCTTAAATCGTCCCTGTTCATACGCTTACCGATGTGGGGCTGTGGCGCAGTTGGGAGCGCGCGTGACTGGCAGTCACGAGGCCACGGGTTCGAATCCCGTCAGCTCCACCAATCATTTCCGCTCGTTAAGGATCATGACGGCTCTCCGGGGGCGATCATCCAGCCACGATGCCCTCGCTATGAGTCTTTGTCACGGCGCACGCGAGTCTCCTCTTCCGCTTTGGCTGCTTGGCGATGCCTCGATGCCTTGCGAATCGGGACCATAATCCCAACGATTACGCCGGCAGGAATCGTAAGAAATAAGACTACGCTCATGAGATTCGCCGGCGGCGCAGCATCTCCTCCCTCAGAGGCAATCATCCAAATCGGTCCGAGAACAAATGCGCCGATGAGACCGACGAGGAACCCTCCTGACATCCCCACGAGCGCTCCCATGAGGCATTTTCGGACAAGTATCACGTCATCGCCCTCCGCCCGCTATTCCACGGGGTTGCACATTGATTGCATTCTCACCCCTCACCGTGCGTCGTATTCTGTAAGGCTGACTCAGCGCACACCCCTTCCCTCTTGCCCGCTCCGAGCTCTCTACAACAATAGAACATCAAGGAGCGTGAAACCACATAGCGAGATGCTGAGAAGGCCGTTGACCGTAAAGAAGGCGGCGTCAAGCCGCTTCAGACCGTAGCGGCGAAGCAACAGGTGTTCATACACCAGCAGGCCCGTGGCGAGGAGGACGCCGGCCAGATAGAAGCTGCGCAGATCTGAAAGAACCATCAGTAAGAAGAGAAGCATCAGGGTTGCCGCATGCAAGGATCGAGAGATCGCCATCCCGGCCGGTATGCCGAACCGAGCCGGTATCGAATGGAGACCGGCCGCTCGGTCAAAGTCAATATCAGCCATAGCGTACAGGATGTCGAACCCGGCCACCCACAAGAGCACGGCAATGCCGAGCACAACGGGAACCGCCGCCATCTCCCCGGTCACGGCGATCCATGCGCCCAGCGGCGCAATGGCCAGCGCCAACCCTAACATCAGGTGGGAGAGAAAGGTAAACCGTTTCGTGTATGAGTAGAGAATCAACACTGCCATCGCAACGGGCGCCAACTTCAGACAGAGCGGATTCAGTCGGGAGGCGGCGAAGAGGAAGAGCGCGAACGATCCTAGCGTGAACAGGATGACCTCTCCGCGCTGAACCAGTCCCCTCGGCAGGGCTCGTCCCTGCGTGCGGGGGTTTTGCGCATCGAACTCCTGGTCGGCCAGACGGTTGATCGCCATGGCGCCGCTTCTGGCGCCGACCATGGCCACGACGATCCAGAGGAGCGTCGGCGGCGCCGGGATCCCGCGAGCTGCCAGGATGGCGCCCATGAAGGCGAACGGCAACGCGAAGACGGTGTGGGAAAACTTCACCAGCTCCAGGTACAGAGCTGTTTTCTGAATGGCCGGCCGCAGCACGTTCACGCCGATTTCGTTCCCACGTGAAGGGTGACAATCCCGCCGGTCATGGTGCGAAAGTGGACATCGCGGAAGCCCACCTCTTCCATCATCCTGGACAGTTCCTGTGGGCCGGGAAAGGTCGTTACAGAGGCCGGAAGGTACCGGTACGCCTGAGCGTCCCCTGAAATCAGACCGCCCACCCAGGGCAGCCCGCAATGGAAATAGGCGCGATAGAGCCACCCGAAGAGCGGCCCCCTGGGCGTCGCGAACTCCAAAATGATCCCGACGCCTCCCGGGCGCAGTACTCTCCAGAGTTCAGCCAGCCCACACTTACGATCCACAACATTGCGGATGCCGAAGGCGATGGTGACGGCATCGAAGATATTGGCGTCGAATGGTAAGGCCTCGGCCGAGCCGGCCTGTAGCCGGATGCGATCGACCAGACCCTTGCGGGCGACCTTCTCTACCCCGATACGAATCATCGGCAGGCAGAAGTCTACGCCGACAATCGTCTTCGCCGAGGGGAACTGCCTGGCCAATTCCAGGGCCATATCGGCAGTCCCGGTGCAGACATCAAGCGCTGCTCCGCCGGAAGGAAGCCGAGCTTGAGCCACCGCCTCCCGGCGCCAGTAGCGATCACGCGCGAAACTGAGCAGACGATTGAGGAGATCGTATCGAGGCGCGATGCCGCCAAACATCCGGCGAATGGTGTCGCCGTCTCTTATCCCTCCGTCCACCCGCATACGATCGATTCCTTGATTCCAAACCGCACGACCCCGCCCCGTTCCACTCAGGCCCAAAGGAATGGCTTAGTTGGGGGTCAGCTCTAACTGTCGTCCGTCATGCAATCCTCTGGACACGGGCGGCAGCGTTTTCACCTGGTCCCCCTGGTGGAAGACCGCCGCTTCTTTGACCCCATTAAGGTTCGCCACCTCCCACGCCAGTTGTTGATCGCCCAGCACATCCCTGGCGACGGTTGCGGGTGTATCTCCATCTTTCGCGACGTAGATCTTCAAGCGCCGTTTGTCCTGCTTCGCCCCATAGACCAAACCGTCGAGATGCGCTTTGTATTCGTTCGCCTTGACATCGAGGCTGCCACTGCGTTGTCCGATGAGAATAGAAGCCATGGTTTCGGCTTTCACAACGCGGTCGCTGGTCTCCGGATGGGTTCCTTGAAAGCCATGATAGCCCAACGCTTCCAGCCGCTCCTTCATCTTCATCGCCTTAAGGAAGGCGACCATTTCCCCGGGATCGTATCCGATCTGGTAGGCGGTGCGAAGTCCACACTCATCAGCCTCCATCTCCGCCTCTCGGCCGTATCCAAGGAGAACATGCTCAAAGAGGGCTGTCGACACCCTCGCCCACTCCCCTGTATTCTCACGACCGCCAGGGCTGGCGGCCATAAGACCAAGCGCCAGGATCTGCGCGCCGAGCGCTTTGGTCAGCTGCTTGGCGGCATGGCGAGAGGTGACGTGTCCGATCTCGTGACCGAGGACCCCCGCCAATTGCGCCTCGCTGTTCAGCATCGCCAGCATTCCTCGGGTGATATAGATATAGCCGCCCGGCAAGGCCATCGCGTTAACGTCCGAGATATCGACAATCTTGAAGCTATAGCGGAAACTGGTTGGGCCGATTCCGTCGACCAGCCGCTGGCCGACCGACTCTACATACGCTTGCAGTTGCTGATCGCGGTACCGTCCAAATCGCGCGAGAATCTCCTGATCCGCCTTTTTGCCGATCTCACTCTCCTCGGCTTCAGAGATGATGCTGATGAAACTATAGGCGTGCCGAGGAGCGATGCATCCAAGCAAGGACCCCACGATTAACAGTAAGAAACCTCGCCGGTTGACCCCGTGACAACAATCCATCATTCACTACCCTCATGCCCAACGTCTATCGAAGTCTCAACCCTACGGCCTTCATATTCTCCCTGGCCTTTTCAGCCAATGGGCCCTTCGGCAGGTAGGTGAGATACAACTTGTACTCCTTCAGCGCC
>JAHFDH010000124.1 GCA_023249055.1 Candidatus Methylomirabilota bacterium | reverse complement strand
CCGTGCGTTCGCTCTCTTCTCGGAGGGTGATCTTCGCCCCTTCGGATACGATCAGGTGGACCGGGAGGCTGAGCGCATGGAGTACCTCAAGCATCCGGACGCCCAGGACGACCCCGCTGGCACCGGTGATTCCGAGAATATACTCTTGTCGCGTGTCAATCTGTCTCATGGTGTAGCATTCAGCAATCAGCGTTCAGCGGTCAGCTACAAGCTGACGGCTGAACGCTTCAGCTCTGCCGTTGAAGCGGATCGATGCCAAACCGCAGGAACAGCGCGCGGAGCCGGCCGAGCGGCAGTCCGACGACGTTGGTAAAGCTTCCCTTGATCCCATCGATAAAGCTCTCGGCAGCTCCCTGAATCGCGTACCCCCCGGCCTTGTCAAACGGCTCACCCGTCTGTACATAGACGTCGATCTCCGTTTCCGTCAAGGCTCGCATCCGCACCTCGGTCACGTCATGCCCAATCTCCGTTGCGGCATCATCGGCCCGCACGAGGGCAAGCCCCGTAATGACCAGATGACTTCCACCGCTCAACAGCCGCAGAAACCGGCATGCCTCATCGCGATCTTTCGGCTTACCCAGCGGGCGACCGCCACATTCGACGATCGTATCTGCGCCTATGATCAACCCCTCCACCCCGCGGGTTGCCACCTCGGTCGCCTTTCGAAGAGCCAACGCCTCCGCGCAGCCGACCGTCGTTCCATCGAACGGCCCATCTTCGTCAACCAGGCTCGGGATGATGTGGTGCTCGATCCACAAGGCCCGCAGAAGCGACTCCCGACGCGGAGACGCAGAAGCCAGAACAATCATAACTTCCGATAGAGCAGGAGAGCCAGCCCGATGCCCAGCAGGCTCGAGAAATTGATCTTCACGGTGAAACCGAAGGAAATACTCAGCACCTTGAGGTCGAGGGTCGCGGGAGGGGAGAGCCCAGGGCTGATCCCCTTACTGAAGATCTTTTCCAGCGTCCCGCCAGGCGCCATAGTGGCGATGACCTCTCCAATCACGGTCCCTATCAATGCCCCCAATACGAGGATCACCAACAACATAATTACGCTGTCACTTTGCTTGGCCAACCAGTCCTCCCTTCTGTGACCCTCGCGGTGTCAGGCCCTCTCGTCCGCTGACGATCGACTTACCGCGGATTCGGCGCTATGCCGTAAAATAATCGGCAATTGCCGCCGCAAAGGCCGGGATGGTGTACTGCTTTGGCATGATATCGACCGTGAGACCGGCGCGCTCGGCTGTCTCTTTCGTGATGGGGCCGATGCACGCAATGCGCACCCCTTCGCAGATCGCCTTGAGGTCTTCCTGCGCCAGCGCCTCCACGAAGTTGGTGACGGTAGACGAACTGGTGAAGGTCACGAGGTCGATCTTCCGATCCCGCAGAAGTGGCTTTAAGATGTCCCCGGCCGTGGGTGATTTCACCGTCCTATAGACAGGCACCACCTCAACGGTCGCGCCCCGCCGTTCGAGATCCTTCGGCAACAGGTCCCGCGCGACTTCAGCCCGCGGCAATAGAATCTTCGCCCCTTGCAGATCATAAGGCGCCAGCGCCTCAATGACCCCTTCGGCGCGGAATTCGGCCGGGACCACGTCGGGGATGATGTGGTGTCTCTCAAGACTGGCGGCGGTTGCTGGTCCAATGGCGCAGATCCTGGCGGCTCCCAGGCGTCTGGCATCCCGGCGCAGCGCCCGCAGCCGCCGGAAAAACTCCTCGACGCCGTTCGTGCTGGTAAAGATCACCCACCCATAGGTCTCAAGCCGCTCGATGGCTCGATCCACCGGCTCCCAGCTTTTGGGCGGCGCGATCTCGATCAGAGGAACCTCCACGACCTCCGCCCCCTGCCCTTCCAGCAAATCGGCAAATCGACCCGCCTGTTCACTGGTCCTGGTGACAAGAATCCGCTTTCCGAAGAGCGGCCGCCGCTCGAACCAGTTCAGCCGCTCTCGAAGTCGGACGACCTCGCCGACCACCAGGACTGCCGGCGGCCCCAACCCGCGCTTCTGCGTCAGCGCGACGATATGTTCCAGGGTACTGGCGACAGTCTCCTGCTCAGGCTTGGTGCCCCAGTGCATGACAGCGGCGGGCGTATCTTTCGGTCGACCATATTCAAGGAGTTTATCAACGATAGTCTGAAGATTGCCGCAGCCCATCAGGAAGACCAACGTTCCGATGCCGGTCGCCACCTTCTCCCAGGCGATGAGCGAGGTCTGTTTGGAAGGATCCTCGTGTCCGGTCAGAATGGCGACTGTCGAGGCATAATCGCGGTGGGTCAGCGGGATGCCCGCATAGGCCGGTACGGCAATCGCCGAGGTGACCCCTGGAACGACCTCAAAGGGAATACCTGCCTGAAACAGCTCCTCCCCTTCTTCGCCGCCCCGCCCGAACACGAACGGGTCGCCCCCCTTCAACCGCGCCACGACCTTTCCGGCCAGGGCCTTGTCGATCAGCAGACGATCGATCTCCACCTGCGTGGCCGCATCGGCGTCGCCGCCCTTCTTACCGACGTAGATCAGCTCGGCGTCGGGTTTTGCGTAGGAGAGCAGACGCGGGTTGGCGAGGTAGTCGTACACGATGACGTCAGCTTCGCGCAGACATGCGACGCCGCGTAAAGTAAACAGGCCGGGGTCACCCGGCCCGGCGCCAATAAGATAGACCTTCCCCGTCATCGGCGCTTCTCCAAAAGCTGGGCATTCACCTCCTGAATGATTTCGCCGGCTCCGACTTCGAGCAGCGCCTCCGCCAGGGTTCGTCCCACCTGCTCGGGGGCACCGGCCTTCCCCCGAACCGCTTGCCTGAGTAGACGCTTGCCGTCCAGACCGGCCACCATTCCGGTCAGCACGAGCGTCTCGCCCTCAAGCTGGCCGAACGCGGCGATCGGGGTCACACAACTCCCGCCCAGACGCCGCAGGAACGCTCGTTCCGCCGTCGTCGCCTGTCGAGTCTCATGATGATTGAGCGTCTCCACACGCTCGGCCGTTTGCTGGTCGTCCTCCCGGATTTCGATGACCAGAGCCCCCTGACCGATGGCCGGCAGGCACAGATCCGCCTGTAGGCGCTCGGTAATCCGATCCTGTAGACCAAGACGGATCAGGCCGGCGGCCGCCAAGACCACGGCCTCAAGGTTGAGCGTCTCGAGTTTGTTCAGCCGTGTCTGCACATTGCCGCGCAACGCGACAATCTGGAGGTCCGGGCGAGAATGGAGGAACTGCACCTGTCGGCGGAGGCTGCTGGTTCCAATTCTGGCGCCACGCGGGAGGTCCATGAACCGAACAGTGTTTCTCGCCACGAGCGCATCCAGCGGGTCTTCGCGACGCATGACGGCTCCCTCGCACAGGCCAGGCGCCAGCTCCGCGGGTAGATCCTTCAGGCTATGGACCGCAAGGTCAATCCGGCCATCGAGGAGCGCCTCCTCGATCTCCTTGACGAAGAGGCCCTTTCCGCCCACTTGTGAAAGGGCGACATCGAGGAACTTGTCGCCGGAGGTCTTGATGGGGACGATGACGACGTCCAGATCGGGCCATCGCCGGCCTAGCTCTCCCGAAACAAGCCCAGCCTGGCACAGCGCCAGCGGACTTCCCCGCGTGCCCAGCTTCAGTGCCTTGCGTTTCACACCGGTCACGTTACTTCTCCCCGATACCGAAGAGCCTGCGCAGCACGTTGACGTAGAGGTGGCTCTCGTTCAAGGTCGACTGGCGTTTCAACTCGATCGTCGGATCATGCAGGATTTTATTCACAATCGAGCCGGTCATGAGGGAGATAGCACGGCGCTCTTCAGGCGTCAAGTCCTGCAGCTTCGCAAAAATCTTTTCAAGTTCCTCCTCGCGGATCGATTCTACCTTCTTGCGCATGGCGACGATCGTCGGAACGACGTGGAGACCTGCGAGCCATTCAGCAAACTGCGTGACCTCCCGATCGATCAACATCTCAGCCAGTTCCGCCTCGCGCTGCCGCTCCCGAATGTTGGCTTGCACCACACCTTTGAGATCATCGAGGTCATACAGGTGGACATTGTCGATCTCACCGGCCGCAGGATCGATGTCTCTGGGAACGGCAATGTCGATCACAAAGATCGGACGGTTGTGGCGCTGCGCGATAATCTCCTGGAAATCGGCCTTAGAGAGGATCTGGTGCGGAGCGCCTGTTGAGCTGATGACGATATCAGCCTCGAGCATCTCCAGCTTGGCAAAATCGTATCGAACCGCCCGGCCGCCCCATCGCTTAGCTAATTCCACCGCACGATCGAAATTCCGATTGGCGACGATCACCGCACCCACGCCATCAGCCAGGAGATGTTTAGCCGATAACTCCGACATCTTTCCGGCCCCGATCAGCATCACCGTCCGACCCTTCAGGTCGCCGAAGATCTTTTTGGCCAGCTCAATGGCGGCGGTCGAGACTGAAACGGCCGAGCTCGCAATCTCGGTTTCGGTTCGGACCCGCTTCGCGACGCGCAATGCCCTGTCCATGAGGGCATTAAGAATCTGGCCCGTGGCCCCCCGTTCAAGCGCCGCCGCGTACGCCGCCTTCACCTGGCCCAGGATCTGAGATTCGCCAACGACCATCGCATCCAGGCTTGAAGCCACGCGGAAAAGATGTCGGATCGCCTGGTCCGCGGTCAACAGATACAGGGAGGACTCAAAGGTTTCCGGCTGGAGCTTCTGTCGATCGGCCAGGAACTCGACGAGGAACCGGCGGGCGCCCTCTACGTCGTCCACAACAGCGTACATTTCCACGCGATTGCAGGTAGAGAGAATCATCCGCTCAAGGATCTGCTCGCACCCGCCGAGCTCATCCAGGACGTCCGGCAGTTCCGACTCCGGAATGTGGAGCTTCTCCCGCAGTTCAATCGGCGCTGTCTTGTGGCTTAGACCCAGGGTAATAATATCCATTGCAGTTTCGCGGTCCCCGGTTTCTCGTGTTCAATCCGGAACGTAACACCGGGAACGTAGAACCGTATTACAATGTGTGCATCCCTCTGATGAGGAGATTCGATAATGTGGAAGCAAAGACAACATATGCCGGACTTACGCTAAGAGAGACCGGCGATGTACGGAATGTAAGGTACGTTCCATCGCTGGCTTGAGCGCCGCTTTCTGAAGTACTCATACCTCTCCTTTACGGGGTGCTCCGACGCCTCCCCCCTTCCCGGAGGCCCTTGATCTCCTCGACGAACTGACTGACGTCCTTGAACTGACGATACACCGAGGCAAAGCGGACGTACGCCACCTCATCGATCTCATGGAGTCGCTCCATGATCAGCTCACCGATCTCAGCGGAAGGCATCTCCCGCTCCGCCTTCTCCGCAAGACGACCCTCAATCTCATCCACGATCTTTTCGAGCTGAACGACGCTGACAGGCCGCTTTTGGGTCGCCTTGACCAACCCCGCCAGAATCTTGTGCCGGTCGAACGGCTCCCGGCGTCCATCCGCCTTAATGACCATGAAGTGGATCTCTTCGATCCGCTCATAGGTGGTAAAACGCTTGAGGCACAGTTGGCATTGGCGGCGACGACGGACGACTGCGCCGTCTTTGCCCTCGCGAGAATCGACGACCTTTTCTTCGAGACTGCCGCAGTAGGGACACTTCACACGCGAGTCCCTCGGAGGATCCTACGTAAGGTGGGGAGCGGAGAGGGCAAGCTGCTCTCGGTATAACGGGAAGGAATCACAAAGCTCTTTCACTCGGGCCGCGACTCCAGCCAGAGCCGCAGCGTTCGATACGTCTTTCAGGGCGTCGGCAATGAGGTTCGCGATCTCTCTCATTTCGCCTTCCCGCATTCCCCGGGTCGTCACAGCCGGCGTGCCGATCCGAATACCTGAGGTAACGGTCGGTTTTTCCCCATCGAATGGAATGGCGTTCTTGTTCGCCGTAATCCCAGCCTGATCCAA
>JAHFDH010000020.1 GCA_023249055.1 Candidatus Methylomirabilota bacterium | reverse complement strand
TAGAACAACCTCCTCGCCGGGCGGTGAGGGGGTTTTTTTATGCCCTGAACTTCATGGCGACTGAGTTGAACGAAAAGGCCCAGATCCTCGATCCGCCGGCAATCCAGCGGGCGGTCACCAGAATTGCCCACGAGATCGTCGAGCAGAATAACGGGACGGACAACCTCGTCCTGATCGGCCTCCGCAGCCGTGGGGTTGATCTGGCACGGCGGATCGCCAAGGAGCTTCTGCTGATTGCCGGAGCCGAGACCCCGGTTGGAGCCCTGGATGTGACCCTCTACCGGGACGATCTGGACAAGGTTGGGCCGCAGCCGATCGTTCGGACAACTGAGATCCCTTTCTCGATCAACGAAAAGCGAGTGGTGCTGGTAGACGACGTCCTGTACACCGGCCGGACCATCCGGGCAGCCCTGGACGGCCTGATCGACCTTGGCCGGCCCCGTCTCATTCAGCTTGCCGTTCTCGTCGATCGGGGTCATCGCGAACTGCCGATCCGGGCCGACTATGTCGGCAAAAATGTCCCCACCTCGCGCCAGGAGCAGATTCAGGTTCTGCTGACTGAGGAGGATGGGGAGGACAGAGTCGTTATCGTGAAGCAGTAGGGAAATCAGCGATGAGCCTTGGACACAAAGATCTATTAGGTATGCAGGAGCTGACGTCGGACGAGATCCGGCTGGTCCTGGATACCGCCGAGTCGATGAAAGAGGTGGCCCGCCGCGACATCAAAAAGGTGCCGGCTCTGCGCGGTAAGACAATCATCAACCTGTTCTACGAGCCCAGCACGCGGACCCGCACATCGTTTGAGATCGCGGGAAAGTGGCTGAGCGCCGACGTCATCAATGTCTCCACCTCGGCCAGTTCGGTGACCAAGGGGGAGAGTTTGAAGGATACGGGTCTCACGCTGCAGGCGATGCACCCGAACATCGTGGTGATCCGCCATCCGGCGGCAGGCGCGGCGGCGTTTCTGGCCGGGCGGCTTGCCGCGTCGGTCATCAACGCGGGAGATGGCGCCCACGAGCACCCTAGCCAGGCTCTGCTCGACCTCTTCACCATCAGGGAAAAAATGGGACGGCTCGAGGGACTTAAGGTGGCTATTGTCGGCGACATCACCCACAGCCGGGTTGCCAGGAGCAATATCCACGGGATGCAGAAGATGGGGATGGAGGTGCGAGTTGCAGGGCCTCGGACCATGCTTCCCTGTTTCATCGAACGACTCGGCGTTGAGGTCTTTACAAACCTTGATCGGGCCATCGCCGAGGTCGATGTTATCATGATGCTCAGACTACAGATCGAGCGTCAACAGGCCGGGCTGTTCCCCTCGCTGCGAGAGTACTCGCGACTGTTCGGCCTTACCGCAGAGCGGATGAAGGCCGCCAAGCCTGACGTGCTGATCATGCATCCCGGCCCGATCAATCGGGGCGTGGAGATTGCGCCGGATGTCGCAGACGGACCCTATTCGCTGATCCTGAATCAAGTAGAGAATGGCCTGGCCGTGCGGATGGCCCTGCTCTACCTTCTCGCCGGCGGCGGGCAGGCAGGATAGTCTGAGGGATGGAGCGATCATGAAGATTCTGATCAGAGGCGGGCGGGTCATCGATCCGGCAAGTGGAGTAGATGATCTTCTCGATCTGTTTGTCGAGGATGGAAAGATTGTCCGGATTGAGAAAAGCATTGGGGGCACTGAACCCACGGAGGCCGGCAAAGGTAAAGGATCGAGAACGGCGAAACCGGCGGAATCAGCTCTCAATGTTGATCGGGTGATGGATGCGACGGGGTTGGTGGTCTGTCCGGGGTTGATCGACATGCATGTCCACCTGCGCCAGCCCGGGCGTGAAGATAAAGAGACGATCGCGAGCGGAACGATGGCGGCGGCGCGGGGCGGCTTTACGGCGGTCTGCTGTATGCCGAACACCGAGCCGGTCAACGACACGCGCTCCGTGACCGACTTTATCCTGGACAGGGCGAAGCGCGAGGGGGCTGTTCAGGTCTACCCCGTCGGCGCCATCACCAAGGGGCTGAAAGGGGAGGAACTGGCCGAGATCGGGGAGCTGTTCGAAGCCGGATGCGTGGCCATCTCCGACGACGGCCGCCCGGTCATGAACGCCGAGCTGATGCGGCGAGCTATGGAATATGCGGCAATGTTCGATCTGCCGGTCATTCAGCACAGCGAGGATCTGCACCTGAGCGGCCGGGGAGTTGTCCACGAAGGGCTGGTCTCAACTGAGCTTGGGCTTCGGGGCATTCCGTCGGCGTCAGAGGCGGCAATGGTGGCGCGCGATCTGTTGCTGGCGGAGTTGACCGGCGCGAGACTCCACATTGCCCACGTGAGCACGGCCGAATCGGTGCGTCTGATTCGCGAGGCCAAGGCCCGCGGGGTCCGGGTCAGTTGCGAGGTGACCCCGCATCACGTGGCGCTTACGGAAGACGCCATCCGCGGCTTTAACACTCACGCGAAGATGAACCCGCCGCTTCGCTCCGAGGCCGACCGGCAGGCCCTATTAGAGGGATTGCGGGACGGCACGATCGATGTCATCGCGACAGACCACGCCCCCCACACGGTCCAGGAGAAGGAGCGAGAGTTCGATCTGGCCCCCTATGGTGTCATCGGTCTGGAGACGGCACTCGCTGTGACGCTTACGATGCTGGTGGCCCCAGGCGTGTTGAGCCTGCCGCAGGCAATCGCGAAGCTCACCAGCGAGCCGGCGCGGATTCTCAATCTCTCAAAGGGACAGATCGCTGAGGGGGCGGACGCCGATCTCACGATCTTTGATCCGAATCGTGATTGGACGGTGGATCCTGCGACCTTTGCCTCCAAGAGCCGGAACACGCCGTTTGCCGGATGGCGGCTTACCGGTGCGACGGTGGCGACGCTGGTCGGAGGGAAGGTGGCGTGGGAGGCGTGATGAGAGTGCGAGGGCAACGTTCAACGTGCAAGGTTCAAGGTTCAAGGTTGCCAGGGTGCGAGGTGCGTGGGTGAAGAGGGCGTTGCTGGCACTGGCTGATGGTACGATCTTCGAGGGGCGCTCCTTTGGCGCAGAGGGGGAGGCTGTCGGCGAGGTAGTCTTCAACACCAGCATGACCGGCTACCAGGAGGTCCTGACGGACCCCTCGTATAAGGGCCAGATGGTCGTCATGACCTATCCGCTGATCGGCAACTACGGGATCAATCCTGAAGATGTCGAGTCGAGCGATCTCGCGGTCGAGGGGTTTATTGTGAAGGAGGCATGCGCCTATCCGAGTAATTGGCGAAGCACGCAGACCCTCGGCAGTTACCTCAAGGAGCAGCATGTCGTTGGCATTCAGGGGATCGATACCCGCGCCTTGACCAGACATCTCCGAGACTATGGGGCAATGGAGGGGGTCATCTCTACGCAAGACCTTAACCCCGACAGCCTGATTACCAAAGCGAAAGCCTCGCCTGGCCTGATCGGGCGCGACCTGGTGAAAGAGGTCGCCTGCACATCGCCCTACACCTGGCACGAGGGACCGTGGCAGTTGGGCAAAGGGTATGAAGACAGTTCAAGGTTCAAGGTTCAAGGTTCGGGGACGGCAGACCAGCTCAAGCTCTTCCCTCCACGCTCCACGCTCCACGCTCCACACTTCAACGTGGTGGTCTACGATTGCGGGATCAAGCAGAATATTCTGCGAAAGCTGATCGAGGCCGGGTGCGATGTAACCGTAGTTCCGCCCAATACCCTAGCATCTACGGTCTTAGGCCTCGAACCAGATGGGATCTTCCTGAGCAATGGTCCCGGCGACCCGGAAGGCGTGCCGTATCTGATCGACAACGTTCAGAAGCTGATCGGCAAGAAGCCGATCTTCGGCATCTGTCTGGGCCATCAGATTCTAGGCCTCGCCTTCGGGGGACGGACCTACAAACTGAAGTTCGGTCATCACGGCGGCAACCAACCGGTCAAGGATCTGACGACCGGAAAGGTAGAGATTACTACCCAGAACCACGGCTTTACGGTAGACATCGCCTCGATCCCGGACTCGGAGATCGAGCTGACCCACATCAACCTCAACGACCAGACCGTTGAGGGGATGCGACATCGCCGCCTGCCGATCTTCTCGGTGCAATACCACCCGGAAGCCTCTCCCGGTCCCCATGACGCGAGCTATCTCTTTCAGCGCTTCGTGGAGTTAATGGCACAGGCGAGCGCAAACCAATGAAGGCGCAGGTCGGACTGATCATTCATCAGGAGCAGGAGGCGTACCTGGAGCAGTTGCTGCCTGAGAGGGACCTGCTGTTGCGGGAGATGGAGCGCTTTGCAGATGAACATCACATCCCCATTGCCGATCCGGAGGTCGCGACGTTCCTGGAGATTACGGTCCGGGCGCTCCAGGCGCAGCGAGTCCTGGAGGTCGGGACTGCCATCGGATACGCCGACATCTTCATGGCGCGGGCCATGGCGCCTCAAGGCAGAGTGGTGACGATCGACATCAGCGCCGAGATGATCGGAAGGGCGAAGGCGTATGCGAAGCGGGCAGGTCTGGAGGATCGGGTCGAGTTTCATGAGGGACCAGCCCTCACGGTCATCCCGACCCTCGAAGGACCATTTGATCTCGTTTATCTTGACGCGGTGAAGGGGGAGTATCGGGACTACCTGGACCTGGCGTTGCCGCTGATGCGAACCGGCGGCGTTGTCGTGTGCGACAACGTCCTCTGGAGAGGGCAGGTAGCGAGCGGCCGGCTGTCCGGCGAACAGTGTCGGCAGCCGACGGAGGCGCTGCGCGGCTTCAACGACTACTTCGTCCACCATCCCCAGCTTCTCGCTCAGATCCTCCCAGTAGGCGATGGCCTTGCCTACGGCGTGAAGGTGAAGTAAATGCCAAAGCGTACTGACATTGAGAGAATCTTGATCATCGGGTCTGGCCCGATCGTGATCGGGCAGGCGTGCGAGTTCGACTACTCGGGGACCCAGGCCTGTAAGGCCCTCCGGGAGGAGGGGTACCAGGTGATCCTGGTCAACTCGAATCCGGCCACGATCATGACCGACCCGGAGATGGCCGACCGAACCTACGTGGAGCCGCTGACCGTGCCGATTGTGGAGCAGATCATCGCTCGGGAGAGGCCCGATGCGCTGCTCCCCACCCTTGGCGGTCAAACCGGCCTCAATCTGGCCGTTGCGCTGGCTGAGGGGGGGATCCTGGATCGATACGGGGTCGAGATGATCGGGGCGAAGTTGCATGCCATCAAGAAGGCTGAAGATCGCGAGCTGTTCAAGCAGGCGATGCACAAGGTCGGGGTCGAAGTGCCTGAAAGCGGCTATGCCGAATCCTTCGAACAGGCGCGTGCCATTGTCGAGCGAATCGGCTACCCGGCGATCATTCGTCCTTCGTTTACGCTCGGCGGGACCGGCGGGAGCGTCGCCTACAACCGGGATGAATTCGACGAGCAGGTCCAGTGGGGTCTCAACGTCAGCCCAGTCCACCAGATCCTGGTAGAAGCGTCCGTGATCGGTTGGAAAGAGTTCGAACTGGAGGTCATGCGCGACCTGAAGGACAATGTCGTGATCATCTGCTCCATCGAGAACTTTGATCCGATGGGGGTTCACACCGGCGACTCGATCACGGTCGCCCCGGCCCAGACCCTGTCCGACAAAGAGTATCAGCTCATGCGAGATGCCGCCATCGCTATCATCCGCGAGATCGGCGTCGAGACCGGGGGGAGCAATATCCAGTTCGCCGTCAGCCCCGAGAACGGACAGATACTGGCGATTGAGATGAATCCGCGGGTCTCTCGATCCTCGGCCTTGGCCAGCAAGGCCACCGGCTTCCCCATTGCCAAGATCGCCGCCAAACTGGCGGTGGGCTATACGCTGGACGAAATCGGTAACGATATCACGAAGGAAACGACAGCCTGCTTCGAGCCGACCATCGATTACTGCGTCGTCAAGTTTCCACGATTCTCGTTTGAGAAGTTTGCCGGCGCCGACGAAACACTGACGACGCAGATGAAATCGGTTGGGGAGGCGATGGCGATCGGCCGGACCTTCAAAGAGGCATTACAGAAGGTGATCCGCTCGCTCGAGATCGACGCCTATGGACTGGAGAGCCGGATCTTCAGACACCTGGAAGTGCGGGGTGCGGGGTGCGGGGTGCGAAGTTCTGAAGTCAGTGAGACAGATATAATGCGGGTTCGAGATCGCCTTCGTATTGCGAATTGGGAGCGCGTCTTCTATCTTGCCGATGCGATCCGGCTCGGGATGACAGTAGGGGAGATCTACAAGCTCACAGCCATTGATCCCTGGTTCCTGGAGAACATTAAAGAGATCGTGGAGTTCGAGGATCGGTTGATCGGTCTCGACGGACGCGGGAGCGATTCCCCGCGGCTTGACCTGTTGACGGCGCCTGTCATCAGGGAGGCCAAGACCTTAGGGTTTTCCGACCGTCGGCTGGCCGAACTGGTCGGTGCTCAGGAATCCACCATCCGGGAGACCAGGAAGCAGATGGGGATTGAGGCCACCTTCAAGATGGTGGACACCTGCGGGGCCGAGTTCGTAGCCCATACGCCGTACCTGTACTCAACGTACGAGCAGGAGTGCGAAGCCAACCCAACCGATCGCAAAAAGATTATGATTCTGGGTTCCGGCCCGAATCGGATCGGCCAGGGGATCGAGTTTGACTACTGCTGCGTTCACGCAGCCTTGGCCTTGAAAGAGATCGGCTGCGAGACAATCATGGTCAACTGTAATCCCGAGACGGTCTCAACTGATTATGACACCTCCGATCGTCTGTACTTCGAGCCGCTCTGCCTGGAGGATGTTCTGAATATTGCCGAGCGAGAGCGGCCGGACGGCGTGATCGTCCAGTTCGGCGGGCAGACCCCGCTGAAACTGGCCATCCCGCTCGAGCAGGCCGGCGTCAAGATCCTGGGAACTCCGCCTGACGCCATCGACCGGGCGGAGGACCGGGAACGATTCAAGCAGATGCTGCAGCGTCTTGGCTTGAATCAGCCGCCGAATGGGACCGCCGTCTCGGTGAGTGAGGCGCTTGAGATCGCGCGGCAGATCGGCTATCCGGTCCTGGTGCGACCGTCATACGTCCTTGGTGGCCGGGCGATGGAGATCGTGTATAGCGAGTCGAGCCTGCAGGGGTATATGACTCGGGCCGTGCAGGCCTCGCCGGAACATCCCGTGCTGGTGGATAAGTTTCTGGAGGACGCGATCGAGATGGACGTGGATGCCCTATGCGACGGCCAGGAGGTCGTGATCGGTGGGATCATGGAGCATATCGAGGAGGCAGGAGTCCACTCCGGCGATTCCGCCTGCTCCCTGCCGCCCCGGTCGGTGCCCCAGCCGCTGCTCGATCAGATCCGGGTTCAGACGAAGGCGATGGCGCTGGAGCTTGGGGTCGTCGGGCTCATCAACATCCAGTTCGCGATCAAAGACGGTATCGTGTATGTCCTGGAGGTCAATCCCCGCGCCTCGCGAACCGTCCCCTTCGTCAGCAAAGCGGTCGGCGTCCCCTTGGCCAAACTCGCGGCGAAGATCATGGCCGGGATGAGCCTCAAGGAGCTTGGCTTTACCGAGGAGCCGGGGCTTCGCCATGTGGCGGTCAAGGAGGCGGTCCTGCCCTTTGTGAAGTTTCCTGGGGTTGATGTCGTGTTGGGGCCGGAGATGAAATCGACCGGCGAGGTGATGGGCATCGATCGAGAGTTCGGGCTGGCCTTTGCCAAATCGCAGGTCGGCGCGAGCGGCGCCCTCCCCTTGGATGGAACGGTGTTCCTGAGCGTGCGGGGCAACGACAAACCGCATATCGTGTCCCTGGCACAACGGCTTGCGGAGATGGGCTTTCAACTCGTGGCGACGGCCGGGACCGCAGCCGTATTACAAAGCGGCGGGGTCATCGTGGAACCGGTGGCCAAGGTCATTGACGGGGTGCGTCCACATATCGTGGATAAGATGAAGAATGGCGAGATCGCCTTGGTCATCAATACCCCGGAGGGCCACCATGCGCGTCTCGACTCCTACTCCATCCGGCGGACCGCGGTCACGATGGGCATCCCCTACTTTACTACGATGGCCGCGGCGCGCGCAGCGGTCGAAGCGATTCAAGCGATGCGCTGCGGAAAATTAAAGGTAAAGGCGCTGCAGGAATATCATGCGGAATAGTTTCCGATGCTTGATTGTAATAATACCCGTAACGTCATTCCCGCAGGTCTTAAGCGGGAATCCATTGATTTTACTGGATACCCGCTTTCGCGGGTATGACGGTTTATACGCGCTAACATGTAACGTGGAACCGCGCAAATAAGTCCTACGATGAGCCCATCCGAGTGCCATGTTGAGGTCGTCGCGAACAAGCAGATCGCGCCGGAATACTTTTCGATGCGTCTGGCCGGCCCGGCACGTCTGGCGCGATTCCGTCCTGGGCAGTTTCTTATGCTTGGATGGACCGACGGAAGGGATCCGTTGCTGTCTCGCGCCATGAGTATCCGAAGTGCGAAATCCCCCCACCCCCCCTTTTCAAAAGGGGGGAACGGGGGGATTTGGGGCGCGAAGTGCGAGGTGGAGATCCTCTACAAGGTCTGTGGACGAGGCACGGCCCTTCTGGCGGCGATGCGTCCGGGAAGGTCGCTCCGAGTGGTCGGTCCGCTCGGAAATGGCTTTGAGATTTCCCGAAACGTGACGAGTGCCGTCCTGATCGCCGGCGGAATCGGCGTACCCCCTATCGCCGCTCTTACCGAGGTGTTAGCCACTCGTTGCGCAGCGCACGGAACGAAGATAGCCGTCTTTCTCGGTGGACGCTCCAAGGCTGACCTGCTGTGCGTTTCTGACCTTCGCCGCGCCGGCGCCACAGTCCGCGTCGCCACAGAAGACGGCAGCGCCGGCCACAAGGGCCTGGTCACGGAACTGTTAGAGCAGTATCTCGACGCTCGACGCTCGACGCTCGACGGCCCTCTCTACGCGTGCGGCCCGCACCCCATGCTGGCGGCCATTGCCCCGATTGCCGAGAGACACAATATGCCATACCAGGCCTCCATGGAAGCGAACATGGCCTGCGGGTTCGGGGCCTGTATGGGCTGCGTCGTGCCTATTAGAGGGAATGCGCGAGAACGGACCTACCGCCTTGTTTGCAAAGACGGACCGATCTTCGATGGTCGGGAGATCCTCTGGGATGAACAAGGTGCGGGGGTTGGGAAGATGGAGGGTTCGGCGGTATGACGTTGTCGTTTTCCACATCTCTGCGCGGGACCTCGCACGCCGATCCGCACCTCCTCGTTGAAGAGGTCCTGAATCCGCCCGCCCCTACGGATCTGTTGGATCTGATCGCCGCCGAGCCAGGTGTCAGTCTCCTGGACGCTGACCCCTGGGCTGTGAATCACTGGCGGGCTCCCTGCTTCGGCTACGATCCGTTCCTCACCTTCACGGCGAAAGGTGATGAGATCACCATCTCGCTTCAGGGTGAGTCTCGCCGAGTCAGAGGTGATCCGTTCGAACACCTTCAGGCAACGCTCAGGCAGTATGGTAGCGCAGCGTCCACCGGAGACGTTCCAACAGCCGGCGCCATCGGCTACTTCGGGTACGATCTTCGACACCATCTCGAAAGGCTGCCGGCCGCGGCGGCAGACGATCTGCGACTGCCTGACTGCGTAATCTATTTTTATGACCGTCTCTTCTGGTTCGAGCCTGCGACCGGCGAGCTGCTCATCACCTCTTCCGGTCTACCGCTCTCCCCTGGCGCCGCGCGCGAGCGACGGGCCCGGGAACGATTGCAGGAAGGTCGCGACCTGATCGCGCGCGCTCGACTGACAGGCGGGAGCAGGCCGCCTGAATTGCCGCATATCAAGGCCCCCCTCGAGAGCAATATGTCGAAGGCGCAATACTGCAAGGCGCTGGAGGCGGTATTAGAGTATATCGCGGCGGGCGATATCTATCAGGCCAATATCTCACAGCGCTTCGTGACGCAGTTCTCCGGCGAACCATGGGCGCTGTACCGGCGCCTTCGAAGCCGCTTCCCCGCGCCCTTCGGCGCGTACCTTGACTGCGGCCCCTTCCAGGTGCTGTCCAACTCTCCGGAACGGTTCCTCCTGATCGAGGGGGATCAGATCTCGACCTGTCCGATCAAGGGGACTCACCCTCGCGGGATGACCGTGGAGGACGATGCGCGGATCATCGGCCACCTCCGCCACGATCCCAAAGAGCGCGCCGAACATGTCATGATCGTGGACCTGGAGCGAAACGATCTGGGTAGAATCTGTCAGGTCGGCTCCGTGCATGTGGAGCAGTTCGAGACGATCGAAACCTACCACACCCTCCACCATATGGTATCGACCGTAGCGGGCACACTGGAGGCGGGGACAGACCCGATCGACTGTCTGCGAGCCACCTTCCCTGGCGGATCCATTACCGGGGCCCCCAAGATCCGCGCGATGGAAATCATTGACGAGGTGGAGCCGACCGCTCGCGGCCTCTACACCGGGGCGATCGGATTTATCGGGTTTTCGGGGGGAATGGAGCTGAACATCGCCATTCGGACAGCCATCGTGACGGGCGGACGGATCTACTTCCAGACAGGCGGCGGGATCGTCGCCGATTCGTCGCCGGCGAAAGAGTATGACGAGACGCTGCTCAAGGCCGAAACCTTCTTTCGGACGCTCGGCGTGGGCGCTGGTTTTGGGAGGTAAAGAACGCAGATGGCCGTCGTTTATCTGAACGGGCGTTATGTGCAAGCCGAGCGGGCAAAGGTGTCGGCCTTTGATCGCGGCTTCTCGTATGGTGATGGCCTCTTCGAGACCATCCGGGCGTATGCCGGATGGGTTTTTGGCCTTGAGCGACACCTGGGACGCCTCAAGAAAGGCGCTGATCAGATCGGGATCCCGTTTGAAGGCGACGCAGGCGCGTGGCGGCGGGTGATAAGTGAACTGCTCCGGCGTAATCGCCTTCAGGCTGTTGATGCCTCTTTGCGCCTGACGGTGACGAGAGGCCCGGACGTGCTGGGCTCCCTCCTGCCTCCAGACGCGCCCCCTTCACCCACGCTGCTGTTGGTCGCCAGACCCTTGGATGCCGGGATTGCTGAACGGCAGCGGGTTGGGATCGGCGCCATGACCGTTCACTGGGGGAATCCATTCAACCCGCTTCAGATCAAGTCACTGGACTACCTCTATAACATGCTGGCAACGGCACAGGCAAAGTCTGAAGGCGCCCAGGAGGCCCTGTTCGCAGGCACTGATGGTTGCGTCATCGAGGGGGCCACGAGCAACGTCTTCTCGGTCTCGCAAGGGATGCTGACGACTCCTCCCGAGAGTTCCGGACTCTTGCCTGGGATTACCAGGGAAGTGGTCATCGAGCTCGCGAAGCGGGAAGGCCTGACCATCCACGAGGCTCCGGTCCCTCTCGATGCACTCCTGACCGCAGACGAGGCGTTCCTCACCGGATCCCTCAAGGAGATCATGCCGCTCATCGCGGTTGACGGTAGCACGATCGGCAAGGGCAGCCCCGGCCCGGTCACGCAGCATCTCCAGAAGTGCTACCGGGCAGCCGTTGAGCAAGAGCGTGCGCAGGTTGGTGCGGGGTCCGTGTAGGGGCGGACCCCTGTGTCCGCCCGTGTGAGGGATGAAACCGTGAGACCCGATCTGAGCATCACTGTTGCGGGCATCCGGATGCAGAACCCGGTGATGACCGCCTCCGGGACCTTTGGCTATGCTCAGGAGTTCGAGCCGTTCCTGGACCTGTCTCGTCTGGGGGCCATCGTCGTCAAGACCATCACACGCACGCCGCGAGTCGGCAATCCGCCGACTCGGATCGTCGAGACCCCCGCCGGAATGCTCAACGCCATCGGCCTGCAGAATGTTGGCCTCGAAGCCTTCATCAAGGAGAAACTTCCCTACCTCAGGACGTTGGGTCCGCCGATAATCGTCAACATTGCCGGCGAGTCAATCGATGACTATGTTGAACTGGCAAGCCGGCTGAGCGATCAAGAAGGGATCAGTGGGATCGAGTTGAATATCTCCTGCCCCAACGTGGCGGACGGTCTGATCTTCGGCTGCAACGCCGTGCTGGCCAATAAACTGATCGCATGCGTGCGGCAGGCCACGTCCCTCCCCCTCATTCCCAAGCTTTCCCCGAATATCACCGATGTGGTGGAGATCGCGCAGGCGCTGGCGGATGGCGGGGCCGATGCGCTCTCCCTCATCAATACGCTGATCGGCATGGCTGTGGACGTGCGCAGCAGGAGGCCAAAACTCAGCAACGTCACCGGCGGGCTCTCCGGTCCGGCCATCCGGCCTGTTGCGGTCCGAATGGTCTGGGAGGTAGCGCAAGCGGTGAAGCTCCCGCTGATCGGGATGGGCGGGATTATGACGGCCGACGACGCGCTGGAGTTCCTGATCGCCGGCGCGACGGCCGTCGCGGTCGGAACGGCCAACTTTACCTCGCCGAGCAGCGCGAAGCGGGTCATCGATGGGATCAAGGCGTATTTGATCGACCACAGCGTGGGGCGCGTGACCGATCTCATTGGGTCATTGGATCTGACCGGCACCACTCGGGAGATCACAGAATGGTCAAGTTAAAACCGGCGAAAGGCGACATTCATACGGCCACCCCTGCCGCCGCACAAAAGATCCTCGCCATCCTGGAGGAGACCTACCCTGCTGCGTGCGTGACGCTGGACTTTAAGAACCCGTTCCAGCTCCTCATCGCCACGATCCTGGCCGCTCAATGCACTGACGAGCGGGTCAACCAGGTCACCAAGGGGCTATTCAAGCGATACGCAACTCCGAAGGCCTTTGCCGAGACCGATCCCATCGGATTGGAAGAGGCGATCCGGTCGACAGGCTTCTACCGGAACAAGACCAAAAGCATCATTGGCTGCTGTAAGAAATTAGTGGAGGAGTTTGGCGGGCAGGTGCCGCAGACGATGGAGGAGCTGATTACGCTGCCGGGCGTGTGGCGAAAGACCGCCAACATCGTCCTCAGCAACGCCTTGGGCATCACCGCCGGGATCGCAGTGGACACCCATGTCATGCGAGTGGCGAATCGCTTAAGCCTGGCACAGAGCGACAAGCCGGATGAGATCGAGCAGCAACTCTGCCGGATCGTGCCCAAAGAGAAGTGGACCCCCCTGACCCACCTGCTCGTCTTCCACGGTCGGGCCGTCTGCATCGCCAAGCGCCCCGCCTGCCCCCGCTGCCCCGTCCGCCACCTTTGCCCCTGGCCCGACAAGACCGCCTGACCTTCGCTCCACCCCGCCTTGTCCGCTGTCCCTGCCCTGCCGACCCTGAAGATGAGGACAATGGCATTGACAGTTGCCATGCGGCAGTACATAATGCCAATTAAGAGGAGGAGGATACCATGGAAACAACCTTGGATAAATTCGGTCGGGTGGTGATCCCAAAAGAAATCCGCGACATTCTCGGCCTGAAGCCGGGGGAACCGTTACAGGTAGAGCAATCGGATGACGAGGTTGTTTTGAAGCCGTTGCGGGAAGCACCCCCAATCAAGGTGAAGGATGGCGTGCTGGTCTATACAGGCACAGCAACAGGCAATCTGATGGAGGCTGTGAGGGCTCATCGTGACGAACGGCTCAAGAGAGTGTCTTCACCGGGAAGATAATGAAAGTTCTCTTTGACACCTCTGTCCTTGTGGCTGCGATTGTGGAGCCGCACCCCCTGCATCTCTCTGCTTTCCGATGGCTCAAACGGGCAAGAGCGAAAGAGTTCGACATGCTGATCGCCGGCCATACTTTAACTGAACTGTATGCGGTATTAACCACGTTGCCCATACGCCCGAAGATGACGCCCGGGATAGTCGGGCATCTGATCCACAGTGATGTCGAAACCCTGGCAAAAATAGTCTCCCTTTCGCCTTTGGAGTACAGCACTGTCGTCAGGCGGATGGTGAATCTGGGACTATCTGGCGGGGTGATTTATGACGCCATCATTGTAAAGGTGGCACAAAAATCACAGGTTGACCACGTGTTGACATTCAATATCGACGACTTCACACGCGTGTGGCCCGAAGGCGCAGATCGTCTCATTACGCCATAAGACATACGGAGGCGTTCATCACGCTGCCGGCGAGCGCGATCGTCAGTGTCACGGCACGTTGACCTTGCGGACGAGGAGGGCCATACTGCGGATAGCCGCAGGAGGTCACGTGATGATCCGAAGAATGTCGCAGAGCACATCCCCGCCGACGTTCTCCGGCGGATTCGGAAGGAAATCGAAGATGACTAAGGATACGCGTAACATTGGCCGCGAGATTCTCGAGGGCCTGCGGGAAATCAAGCGGGGAGACTACGGGCGCGTCATCACGATTCCGAGCATTACAAGCATTCGCGAGAAGACGGGCCTGTCCCGGGCACGGTTTGCCCAGCTATTCGGTGTCTGCGTAGCTATTATGTTCATTTTCTCTGCCAACGCTTGTGCAAGTGCCGAGGAGGTGCGACTGGGTATGTCGCAAGAAGAAGTGGTTCAACTGCTCGGTGAGCCTGATCGCAAAGCGGTTCTTGTTGGCAAGGTATTACGCGATCTCGACAAAGTGCGTGATGAGGATGTAACCCGGTTAAGGCTGGTTTATTTCTACGAAATGTTTGGGCTACAGGTCTGGTTCAAGGACAGTCAGGTTACAGGCGTAACCCGACACGGCGTTTCTATCAGGTGATAGCGCGCCCACAGTGGCGAAGATAAATCTGACCCCGATGGCTCCAGAAAAGCTAGGGGATAGGGTATCCCGAGTGTATAGCACAGGACTAACATGAGAGGAGGTAAAGAAGATGTTAACTGATAATTCGAATCGATGGTATTTGGTTTCACGCTGTATGGGCGTACTTTTTGCGGGCATCCTCGCGACCGGTTGCGCTTCATTTAAGGGGTACCCCTATATAGACGAAACCGGTAACCATGAGAGCCCACATCCTCACGTAGCAGAAATTGGCAAGAGCACACCCGAGAGTCTCAAGGAGCCCATCCGGGTCCGCAACAACAAGGAGCGTGCTCGTATGGAGCGCTATATTGCGGAGTATATAAGTCGCGATGACGTTGTAACCACAATTGAACTCTCACCATATGAGCTGATCGATTGTGTCGCCCTGGACAAACAACCAGCCCTGCGACGACCGGAGCTAAGGGGACACAAGTTGCGATTCGAACCTCCTTCCAGTCCCAAAGATGAACCGGAGGAGATCTCGAGTATCTTGTTGGGTGACCCCGTTCAGGCCGATAGGCTAACAACTCCTAAATTGGAGTATGGCACCCGAGTAAAGACCTGCCCTGAACAAACCGTTCCGCTCCGGCACCTGACAATGGAGATCCTGGATAACTTCGAGACCCTTGAGGACTTCTTACGAGCACGTCCTCCTCATACCCTCACCGGACCCACAAGCAGCCACCAATATGCCTATTCCTACATCTTCGTCGATAACTGGGGGGCACAGTCTACGCTCAACGTGTGGAGCCCCTACACGGAGCGGTCGAGCGAATTTAGTCTCTCGCAGATCGCCGTCACACGTGGTTCCGGTGATAACAAGGAGACGGTCGAGGCGGGATGGCAGAAGTTTAGAGATCTGTACGGCGACTATCGACCGCGCCTTTTCATCTATTTCACACCCTATAACTACGGCTCCGGCGGGTGCTACAACCTGACATGCGGCGCCTTCGTCCAGGTGAATAACAGCGTCTACATCGGCGGGGGATTCACCAACATCAGTGCTCATCCCCACCCCAGCACCGCCTGGGAGTTCACCATACGTTGGCAGCGCCACGACGAGACGGGGGATTGGTGGCTCAAGTATGGCGATACCTGGGTCGGCTACTACCCTTCCAGTCTGTTCGACAATAATGGGTTGAGGCCCAGGGGCAGCAAAGCCTCCTTCTATGGCGAGATCATCGATGATCAACCCGAAGGTCGACACACGCGGACTGATATGGGTAGCGGCCACTTTCCAGGCGACGGATTCGGATACGCTGCCTACCAGCGGCGTATCCGTACCATCACTACCAGCAATGTCTGGAATATCCGGCCCGAACTCTCAACAAGCCGCACGGACGCGAATTGCTACGACATCGATATGAGCAGTAGTTCGGGTAGCTGGGAGCGCTACTTCTACTTCGGTGGGCCTGGTTACAACAACCACTGCCAGTGAAAGAAATTTGATGCCAACTTACGGCTTAATACCTTGGTAAGAGGCTTTTCTGAGTTAGTCGGCACAACAGCTAACATGACGCTGGTGTGGTCTGAAAACCATCGTCTGCTAACCGGTACAAGGCCCGGTCGTGGTAACCGGTAGGAGGCCATGCAGCAGGCGTCCAGTACATCTGGGTGACCAAGGCGTGCTGAAGCGACGTATCCTCCTGAGAAAGGAGTGCAAGGCAGCAGCCCGTAGCATGGAGCGAATCCTGCAGCGTCGAAATGTTAGCCCTGAGGTCAAGGACCAAGAGGGAGCCGAGCTATTCAGCAAGCGCGAAGGCCATGGAAGCGGCGATGAGCCTGGAGTGCAGCCGCGAAGAACCCTCCGGCGTACAGGGAGCGGGATGCTGCGACGATCGACGATGGAACAGGGGAGGTCTCCTCTGGTCGGTAGCCCACATTCATCAGAATCGTTGGTATAAGCCGGAGCGGCGAAATCCAAGGGGATGCCAGAGGAGAAGTTGGAGGAGGCCATACTACTGATGATCAGCAAGACAACACAACTTACTGAGAGGGAAGGGCCTCCGCTTCAACCAAGCTGAGCGGGGAGGCAGTGACGGTGCATGCCCACACAGGAAAGGGGTCAGGTCTACTCTTGACTCACGGTGCCATTCTCTGTATTCGGGGGAGTGTGCGGGAACGGTGAAACGAGGCCCGTGTGATGACGATGTACGCGTGTCAGAGAATGCGCGAGATGAAGGAGAGGGAGATTGCGACGGGGTTTGTGGGGTCGAAGGCGATTCAGCGAGAAGCAGTACGGAGGGACCTCTCCATGCAGCGATTGAAAACGGAGGCAAGATTGCTCGGTGATATATACTGAGTCAAGAGTAGACTTGACCCCGAGATGTCTAATTGTAGTTAGACTGAAGGAATTGAGAAAGATCTCAGACAACCAAGGAGGCTACTATGGGAATCTTCTCATCGGAGTGCGGCAGTTGTGGGAGCAAAGAGCACGCAACAAGCGATTGCCCGCACTGGCAGGTCAAGTCCAGAGCCGATTAACGGGGTCTCGGCATCAACGCGCTGGCAATAGCTGATGGGCACCCCTTCGATCTAACACAGGTTTGGAGCCGCCGCAAAGAACGCGCAGCTTGGGCCCAGCGTTCGGCTAACGTAGGACGATAAAGGGAGCGATGCGTAGCCCCGCGTAGCGCGCCATCCCCGTGCCTACGGCATCTCGCCGGAGTAGATCTTCATGATCTTGGTGAGCAGGTCGATCGCGACAGCCTGCGCGATGCCCGCATCTTTGACGGCGACCTCATACTCGTGAGAGAGGAGCATGTCGTGTACATCCGGCTCCTTTTTCACCACCAAAATGCGTCACCAATAAATACTTGACAGCCGCCCAAGGTGTGGAGTATCAGTCGTAGCTAACCTTCCCTATCCTTAATGGAGGGAGAACGGCATGGGAATTCCCAGCCGGGCTCGATAACAAGGCTACCAGCGCGGCGGATTTGCTGCCAACAGCCTTGCAGCCACGCGGCGATAGGCGTCCAGGGGGATGGGGCCCCTGCCAGATTAGGCGGCGAGCCCATCGGCCCTAAACAGATTAGGCCGGTTTGCCTAATTGTAGTTAGACACTCATACGCTGGCAGCTACAAATGATAGTACGGAAGAAGGGGGCACACTATGGATCGATTCATTCAGAGGCAGTCGAGAAGTTTCGGAAGAGTAACCCGTTGCGCCATCATCACGATCGCGATGTTATCGATCTGGGGCCAGAGTGCTAGCGCGGCGGTGACCAAAGTGACGCTCAAGCCAGCGACAAAGATCTATTCCGGCGATTGCCCGGCCAAGATCGTTTTCAATGGCTCAATTACGGTGAACGCACCCGGGCTCGTCAGCTACGTTTTCACCCGCAGCGACGGCGCCACGGACACGGTGACCAAGAATCTCAAGTTCCTAGCGGCCGGCACCAAGTCGGTCAACACCACTTGGACGCTCGGCGGGGCCTCGCTGCCCAGCTTCAAGGGCTGGCAGGCTGTCAAGATACTCGGGCCGACGGCGATCGAATCGGCGCACGCTGACTTCGAGGTCCATTGTGATCCGGCACTGAACAGCGCCAAGGCGGCCCACGGCAACACCGACTGGCATATCGACACCGCTAACGAATTCCTGTTCGGCAAGGATATGGCCGGCAACAACACCGCCGCCAACTTTGCGCCCAGCGGATGGACCAAGACTCACATCCATGTCGGGCTGACCAACACTGCCCATTTCTACGATGACAAGGCCCACGTTGCCACCGCCGACGATGCGGATACTACCAACGGCATCGACAAGCCGATGCTGTTCTTCTATGCCGGTCACGGCAACGCCACCACCTGGAACACCCTCGGCAACAACGGCCACCAGACTGACGTGCTCCTTGGCAATCTCGACGGCGGCGGGCAGTTGCGCTACTACTGGCAGTGCTCCTGCGAGGTCTTTGCCCACGGGCCGCAAGTATGCAGCGGCGGTGACTGTGATTATTCCGCACCAGAGAATTTCGACGGCACGGCGGATTCCGTCGCCATGCGCAACGTATTCGAGCGATGGGGTCCGGCTATCGGTAACGATCTGCGGATGGCCTGCGGCGTATCGACGCTGGCCTATTGCCACGAAGGCAACGTCAACGCCATCTGGAACAAGTTCAACAACGAGGGCAACTCGGTGGCCGAGGCGTTCATCCTAGGTCTCGGCAGCGCCAGCGTGAAGCCGCTGTGCATCACGCGGGGCGGTTCCGACATCACAAAGACACCGCTCTATGATCACACCTTCACCAACCGACGAAACACCTCTGGCAACGGCTATCTGCACATCCTCTACGCTGGTGGTACCCAGACCGACCCACCCATGATCGTTTGGAAGCCCGAGATGATTCCACTCAAGCTCTGGCGGGTGCGCCTGATACCGCCGGGCGACCCGGTGGAGTTCAAGCGCCGCCTAGTCATCAAGAACCACGTCGAACAGCTCCGCGACCCGCAATTGGCAGGCGGTGGCGCCATCGTCAAACGCAACCGGGAGAGCGGCTCACTCAGTCTGAACGCGGTTGGCGCCGCCACTCTAAAGGCACCGCGTAGTCCTAAGACGGCGGCCGCACAGCGCAAGACGGCACTGGAGTTCGCCCAACGGATCGGGTGGCTCAGCGAGGATACCGGTTCCGTGCAGGTCACCTCGCTGCTAACGGCTAGCATGCCGAACAAGGGCGATGGCAGCCAGATCAAGCGCGGCGAGAAGAACGTGGTCGTCAGCATCGGTAGGCGGGTGCGTAATGGTGACCATACCCTCGACGTGATCGGCAGCGGAGGGCGTGCAACTATCACTCTGGCCCCGGGCGGTGAAGTAGTTTCGATAGCGCGCACATGGCGGCAGACGGAGCTGACTCGGGAGCAGGTCGCGGTTAAGCCCTTCGAACGCGCCCAAGCCGAGGCGATGAAGCGGCTCGGCAACGCCGATGCCTATAGGCTCGCCGACTGGCGTTTCGGCTACAAGGAGGCGGCTGTCAACGTGGTTCAGAGCGAATTGCCGGTCGTATATGAGTTTGACTTTGTGCCGAAAGATCGTGAAAGATTGATCGACTTTCCGCCGCAACAGATCGAAGTTTCCGCGGAAGAGCAGTAGCCTTGGCTTAGTCCGCCTCGACACAAAAGATAGAGGTTGGGCCTAACCCTGTACTCCAGCCGCCGCTTGCCGCTGCACGGCAAGCGGCGGCTAAGCTTGGTCGTTCGGCTAAGGTGGACGATAAAAGGAGCGATGCGTAGTCCCGCGTAGCGCGCCATCCCCGTACCTATAGCATCTCCCCGGAGTAGATCTTCATGATCTTCGTGAGCAGGTCGATGGCTGTCTCGTCCTCCTCGCTCAGACCGGAGCCGCGCGGGTATGACCAGCAGACGGCGATCAGGCCGATAGAGGGCTCAGGGTGGCCTCGCTGCTCGTGAGAGGAGAGTATGTCGTGTGCATCCGGCTCCTTTTTCGCCACCAAAAAATGCCACCAATAAATACTTGACAGTCCCCCAAGGTGTGGAGTATCAGTCGTAGCTAGTCTTCCCTATCCTTAAAGAGGGAGAACGGCATGGGAATTCCCAGCCGGTCGAGATAGGCAAACAGGGCGGATGGGACCCCTGCCAGATGAGGCGGCGAGCCCGTCGGCCCTAAAGAGATTAGGCCGGCCTGTCTAATTGTAGTTAGCCATATGGAACCGATGCCCGAATCCACAGCAATCAAACCCGAGTTCATGAAAGCTCTTCTCGCAGAGGATGAGGTCGGCTGCGTCATCCGCTCGCATCTCTATGTTGAAGCCCAAATCGACAGCTTCTTGGAGTTAGGCGTTTTTGATTCGAAGTTTCTTAACAATCGTGGGCTCAATTACGCGAAGAAAATTGAGATTGCTTGCTGTCTTGGGTTAGACGCTCAGCTTCGAGGTGCCTTGGGGCGTATCGGAAAGCTACGCAATGACTTCGCCCACGACCTCTCATCGAGTCTCACGCAACAAGTCGTATCCGACCTTTTCAATGCAATGCCAGAGTTCGGACGCCAAGCAGTACACATCTCTGTAGGCTTGCTTCATGAACTATGCAAAGTTTCCAATCAGCCTTCGTGCTATGACGAGCTGTCGCCAAAGATGCAGTTTGTTCTTATTGCTCTAAACCTTGAGCGCATCTGTTGTGCGGCATGTGATCTCCTAAGAAAAGCGAAGAACGAACAT
>JAHFDH010000019.1 GCA_023249055.1 Candidatus Methylomirabilota bacterium | reverse complement strand
CGATCGGCACGATCGCAACAGCGTTCGGAGGACGAACGATGTCGCGGATCGCCTGTCGCCCATCCGGCAGGACAACCGTCTGTTGCTCGGTTGAAAGATATTTCCCTGCGTAGACGACCTGAGTGCTGAGGATATGCTCGATCAGTTTCATTGTTCCTCCCGCAACAGCGCGCGCCGAGGGAAGGAGCATAAAGGTCTTTGAGAGGTGTGTCAACGCCGGTCTTCGCGGTCATACTCAACGCGCTCGCCTCTCTCCGGCGGATGGAGTCGGTTGACAGATCGTGATGTCAGGGGAAAAGAGGGCCAAAAAGGCAATCCATCTATGATTCGACGAAATGCCGCGCTGCGTAAAGAGCTCGTGAGCCATTTTTCGGCAAGGGGCGAATCGCTCCGGCGAGAATGGGTTCGCCGGATGCGGGCACAAGGCCTGCTGGAGGGCCTTGCCCTTGGCGAGATCGAGACCGAGTCCGGCGCGCTCTGCGCCATCGTACTGGGGTGCGTGGAGACCGGGCGGTACGATCCGGCCCTGGCCTATGCCCATCTCAAGGTAAAGCAGGGGGTGCTTGGAGGACGGACTCCAGAACAGATCATCGATCGCCTGGCGTTGCTGCTTGATGTATACAGGCAATCCCTCTTCAAGAGGTATCAAGGTGAGGTAGATCGGCTGGCCAAGCTCCTCGATCTCTACGCTCCCGTGGCGCACCGCCTCCAGACACTCATCACCCTTACGTTTGTGGAGGAACGGGAGCGGATGAACAAGCGAGAGATGAACCAGCTTCGGATGCTTGTACGGGCGGGAATGATCCTCAGCGCAAAGCTTTCCCTTGAAGAGGTCTTGCAGCGCATCGTCAACATGGCGTGCAAGTTGATGAGCGCCAAATACGCCGCCCTCGGCGTCTTGGATGGAAAGGGCGGCCTCAGCCGTTTCATCACGGCGGGCATTGACGAGGCCGCTAAACAGGCCATAGGCCTCCCGCCGGTGGGAAAGGGGATCCTGGGTGTCCTGGTGCGTGAAGGAAAACCTCTACGGCTGAAGAACATGGCAGCGGATCCGCGCGCGCACGGGTTCCCACCTCGCCATCCCGCGATGCACTCCTTCCTGGGCGTACCGGTCGTGTCAAAAGGAAAGGTCCGTGGAAATCTCTACGTGACGGAGAAACAGGGCGCCGCCGAGTTCAGTGAAGAGGATGAGACCCTGGCCATCACATTGGCCACTCAGGCCGCCATCGCGCTCGAGAACGCCAGCCTGTACGAGGAGCTGCGCCGTTCGTACGATGAGTTGAAACAGTCGCAGCAGTTACTGGTGCGGCAAGAGAAGCTCGCGTCGCTTGGCCGATTGGCGGCCGGCCTGGCCCATGAACTGAACAACCCCCTCTCCTCCGTCGCCGGCTTTGCCGAGGCCTTACAGCGGCGCATCGACACAGAGGAGGTCGGCGACCCTGCTGTGCTCGCGGAGTGGGGACAGTATGTGACGATGATCCAAGACGAGGTGGCCCGCGCGGCGGCTATTGTCCGGCGTCTGCTCGATTTCGCACGACAGCGCGAGCCCGCCTTCAGCCTGGTGGATCTGTATGACGTGGTGTTGCGCGCGGTGTCGTTTGTGGAGCGGCAAGCCAGTCTCGAAAACCAGCGGATTGTTGTTGTCCCATTCCCGGATGGCAGTGTGGTCCGGGCCGATGCCCAGATGCTTCAACAGGTCTTTCTCAACCTTCTGACCAATGCGCTCGATGCCATCGAACGCGGCGGGGAGATTCGTATCGACGCCCATCATCGCCGCGAGGTCATCGAGCCGCCGGGTGAACACGCATGGCTTGATGTGTTCGTGTCCGATACGGGCAGTGGAATCTCGCCGGAGAACCTTCCAAGGGTCTTTGATCCTTTCTTTACCACGAAGGAGGTGGGCAAAGGGACGGGCCTGGGTCTGGCGATCAGCCAGAGTATCGTCGAACAGCACAAGGGCAGCATCGAGGTGCGGAGCTATGGGGTGGGAAAGGGCACGGTCGTCGTCGTCAGTCTCCCGCTGGCCGACCGCGGCAAAACAGATGGCACGTAACCGGATCTCCGAAGGACAGGGGGTAAAGATGGTACACGCCGGTGGACGAAGCGACACACCCCGCACGCTTGTGGTCGACGACGAGCGACCTATCCGGCTGCTCATGGAAAAGGAGCTGCCGCGGGCAGGCTACATGGTCACCTGCGCCGGAAGCGGCGAAGAGGCGCTGGAGCAGTTGCGAATGCGGGAGTTCGATGTCATCCTCCTCGACCTCAAGATGCCCGGAATCGGGGGAATGGAGGCGCTCCGCCGGATTCGTGATTCCGGCACCTCGGCGGAGGTGGTCATCCTGACCGGCCACCCCGATGTGGACAGCGCCATCCAGGCAATGAAGCTGGGCGCCTACGACTACCTGACGAAGCCCTTCAAACTCTCTGAATTGGAGGAGGTGCTGGGGCGGGCCGCGGAGCGGAAGCGCTTGCGTACAGAGAATACTGCCCTGCGTCGTATGGTCGCCCAGCGCGAGCCCGTTCCCGTCATGGTCGGTCACAGTCCCGTCATGGCCTCTCTGTTGGCGACCGTGCGGCGGATCGCGCCGAGCGAGGCAGGTGTCCTCATCCAGGGGGAGAGCGGGACCGGCAAGGGTCTGGTGGCCAAGGCGATTCATATGGCGAGCCCTCGCACCAACGGTCCGTTTCTGGTCATCAACTGCAGCGGCTTTCAGGATCCGTTGCTGGAGAGCGAGCTGTTCGGGCACGAAAAAGGAGCATTTACCGGCGCCACCAGTGTCAAGATGGGTCTCTTTGAGGTGGCGGGTGGGGGGACCCTCCTGTTGGATGAGGTGGGGGAGATGAGCCCGGCGATGCAGGCCAAGCTCCTTCAAGTGCTCGACACCAAGGAGTTGCGACGGGTTGGAGGGACCCGGGTACACCGGGTAGATGTACGCATTATCGCCGCCACCAACAAGGATCTGGCCCAAGAGGTAAAGGCGGGTCGGTTCCGAGAGGATCTCTATTATCGACTGAACATCGTCAGCTTGACGCTGCCGTCCTTGCGTGAGCGGAAGGAGGACATCCCGCTCCTCATTGAGCACTTCTTGACACAATTTCAGACGACCGGTCAACCGGCTAAGACCCTCTCCCTGGAGGCGCTGCAATCGCTGGTGGACTACCCGTGGCCGGGCAATGTGCGGGAACTGGCGAATACCATTGAGCGCCTTCAGATTCTCTCCTCCAGCGATGTCATCGGCCTTGAGGATCTGCCGCCCAACATCCGGTTCCCTGGCGGCTCGACAGGCGGCCCCGTCTCGCTGGCGGAGATGGAGCGGCTGCACCTCATCCGTGTGCTCGATCACACGAAAGGCAAAAAGATGCAGGCCGCCCGCCTTCTCGGCATCGACCTGAAAACCCTCAACAACAAGATCAAGCGCTACAACATTTCCCTCTGACGCCTGCCCCCGCGCAAGCGGGGGTACCAAGCGGCAGGCGCCGAGTTCCATTTCGGCGTGAGTTCCGGCTGAACGTTGGTCTAGGCACCCTTCGCCGTACGTTGAGGAGGCCGTATACAGCGATCTCGATTGCAGCACCGTCCGCAGTCCCGCAGATGTATTGACCTTGGCGCCTGGTCTGTCACAGCCCTAATCGGATTATGCTGACCAGTACTTATCGGCCACGGTGAAGTCCGGAGCGCCTTGACAAGCGCTCGAATATCCGAGAGAATCGCTGCAAGCGTGGAAAGCTCAAGGACTAGGATGCGCTGCCCGGCGTACCTGATAGTTGGCCGAAGATGAGGCATGGAGTGAGCAATGGGCGCAGATGAGATGCTAGAAGATCCGAAGGTCAGCCTAGATGTCTTCGCTCAGCTTAATCCTGAAGCTACGGTGGATGCGCAGGAGGACGCCTTCTTGGTATCGAAACCCTGGGGTGATGATTCGCTAATGATCCGTGTGTCGTACGAGGCCAAGGCAGTCGCTGAGACACTTAATTCTCTGCGGTTGCCCCCACGACTCTCTGCCGTTTGGCACATGGACACGCGCGACATTGAGTTCATCTTCGGTCCGCTAGCGGTTGACGACGAACTGCGAACGCGACGGTTTACCTTCGCATTTGGCGGCCGCTCGCTGGTCTGTGAGTTTGCGGATGCGAGTGAACGATTGATTCCGCTCGCCAATGCCATGCGTCCGGCTGGACCGCCTTCCGGTACCAATCTGCGGAATCTTGATGCAATACGCAACTTCCAGCGAGTCAAGAAGGTACTGGAATCCAGAAATGAACCGTCTAACCTTGCGCTGACCTCTTTCTGGATTCGGGACTGTGGCGTATCTGAGTCCGACTTACCCGAACTCGCCCGCAACTTGAACTTCTACATGCGCTACTTCGACAAACGAACGCCCCTGATCTTGCTCCACGAAGATCCGGTGCGGCGCGAAGTTGAGTTGCCAAAGAGGTTCCTATATGGACCTTTTCCGACGCACGTCGCAGCTAGGCGCCTGGATTCTTACATGCTCACACTGTGGGAAAGCGGGCTACTTGGCCCTATCGAGCCGGTGCGTTCGTTTCTCTATAACTACCAGATTCTCGAATACGCTGCATTCTATTACCTGAAGGAAGACTTGGCGCGAACTATTCGGCGAATCGTATCTATGCCGGATATCGTGGTGCATGCGGATGAGGCGTCTCGCCAAATTCTGGACGCACTTGTTGAGGAGCGAACAACCGAAGAGGTCAAGATCGCGTCAGTCGTGCAGCAGGCTGTTGATCCGGCGGCCGTTTGGGCCGAAGTCGAGAGCAAAGCCGACTTCTTTGCCGATCCGACCGAATTTGAGGGTGGCTTTATATTGCCCGCCTTGATTAAGAAGGGATGGGGTCTTGACGACTTCAAAGGCGCGTGGATTCCAAAGCTGCCCGACTCGTTTCGTAAGCTTCGCAACGCCCTGTTGCATGCTCGCGAACAGCGGCTGGCCCGGTGCATAGCTCCGACAACGCGAAACACCCATCTTCTCCGACCATGGAGCGAGCTGATTTCGGTTGCAAGTAGCCAGGTCATCCTTTTTGGGGCCTCCTAGACCGGACCCAGGGGGGCCGCTAAGAGTGCATTCAGCGGACGAACGGAGCGTAAGTCCGACGTCTCGCGCTGCTTACCGCTGATTTGCAGCATTGGGCGGATATTGTGAAGGGACTGACCTCTCTTATAAGGGATGACGGTCGATCGAGTTTAGAGTTGAGGACGTAAGGACAGCATACCTCCGGTTACGGTCAATTCAGTACTCCAGTTCACTGATTCATAAATGTAGCGACCTATTCTTAGGGAGAACCGAGCACCGCTCCACCCTTCGAGACGACCCTTCAGACCTCATCGAGGTGAATGGATTCGTAAGCGCATTTTGAAATGACTTCCCTTGCCTTGGCCGTTCGAACCAACCGAATATTGTCCTGATCCTGTGAGGCTAGGTGGCGAATAGAGGTTATCCTGAAATGGGCTAGCGTGCCGTGTCCAGTACACTAACTGTTTGATCCACGAGATAAGTCTCTACCCCCTCTCGGCTGCGGCCCTGCTGTGATTACACCAAGTCTCTTGATCGCTTGGCACTTCCTCTCCCTTTAATTGAGGTCGAAGCAGGCTGACGTGATGGATAGGAAATCGATTGGAGAATATCGAGCATGGACATCCGGGCCACACGGTGGAGCCGGGTGCCTAGCGCCCAGCGCGAGATTGCGCAGGATGCGTGAATGGCTTAAGGTATGGGGTGAAAGGAGCGTAGAATGAAACTGCAGGTGGTGTTGGAACTGAGCGAGGAGGGGGGTTATACAGCCTTGGTTCCCGCCCTTCCCGGGTGCATCAGTGAGGGCGATACTCGGGAAGAGGCGCTCCGTAATATCGAGGAGGCGATCAGGCTATATCTCGAGCCGGTGAACGACGACTCAAGCCTCGCTGCCAATGCAGAGGTTGTCGAGATAGCTGTATGACGAAGGTCCCGAGCCTCAACTATGAGGTAGTAGTTCGGGCTCTTCGACGCAATGGCTGGGTAGTCGTCGACAGAGAGGGAGCCACATCAGGCTACAGAAGCACACCCCAGACGAGACGCAGAAGCTCACCGTTCCTGCGCATCGCCCCATCAAGCGATCTACCCTCTCCCAGATCCTAAAACATGCTTGTCTCTCGGTAGACGAGTTTAGCAAATTGCTGTGAGCGACCTCGCCCTCCGTTGAACCCCCAGGTTCCCGGGCGGCTCGCTGGTCAATGGCATGGCGCCGGGCGAGAATTGACTCAACCGTTATCTATCCTGGTCTCGCAAGGCCAAGAACGAGCACATCACGGAGCTGTGGCGGATCAAGCCGGATGGACTGCGGACCCAGGTGACTCAGCTTACCGACAGGCTGCACCAGCAGTCAGAGCCGCTCCCACCGCCGCCGGTGGGCGAGGCCGCACCGGCGGCGGGTCCTACCCGGCATAAGAACCTGGAGCTTGAGATCTGGAGCTGCGTGACCAGAGGTGAAGTCATGAAGGTCGCAGTGGTGGGAGTGGGGGCTGTGGGGGGCTACTTCGGCGGCCTGCTGGCCAAGAGCGGAGCCGATGTCACGTGTATCGCACGCGGGAAGCGCCTGGACGCGCTCAGGGCGAATGGCCTCACGGTCAAAAGCTGGAAGGGGGACTTCTCCATCCGCGTCAGCGCCACTGACGATGCAGCGGAGGTTGGTCCCGTCAACCTGATCCTGTTCTGCGTGAAATCGTACGACACCGAGCCGGCAATTCGTCAGGCGCTCCCAATGATCGGGCCGCAGACCGACGTGCTGTCGCTTCAGAATGGGATCGACAACGAGGAAACGATCGCATCTCTCATCGGCAAGGAGAAGGTTGTGGCGGGGGTCGCCTACATCGGGGCGAGTACGCCGGAACCTGGGCTGATCCTTCACCAGGAGAGCGGCAAGATCGTATTCGGGGAACTTGACGGCGGCCTCAGTGAGCGGATTGCCAGGCTCAAAGCGTTCTTCGACCGTTACGGCCTTCCGGCTGACACCTCGGCCAATATCGCAGCAGTCCTGTGGACCAAGCTTGCCTGGAATGCTCCGTTTAACGCCATCAACACATTGGTTGGCGGCCCCGTCAAGGTAATCCTCGAGAACCCCCACACTCGTGAGCTGGCGAGGCTGGTGACGGCGGAGGTCGTCGCCGTGGCGAACGCGTCAGGAATCAGCCTTGCCTTTGAGGAGGTGTGGAATCGAAACGTCAAGTTCTCTCAGCACTACGGCGTGAAGACGTCGATGCTTCAGGACCATGAGGCAGGCAAGCCTTTGGAGCATGACGCCTTGAATGGCGTCATTGTCAAAAAGGCGGCTGAATACGGCTTCCAAGCGCCGTACAACTTCGCCCTCTACGCCCTCCTGTCGAGGCTTCAATCACCAGTGTAGCCGCCCACCGTTGCAGTTGTACTCACACCGCCCGCGCTTATGCTCTTTGATGCGACACAATGTTCGCCCATGCGATCTCGGGGTGCGCGCGCCACCGCCCCCGGGTGCCTTGCGCTTTGTAAGGGATTGCATTAGTATGAGGCCATTCACGGGAAATGGTCTCGGTGAACATACTGGCCATGCAGCGCGCGAGCGCTTGGAGAAGCCGCCATGAACATCCTGCTGCTCTCCATGCCCGATTCATTCGAGCATATGCCGACAGTGGCGATTCGGATGCCGAACGCCGCCCTCACGTCGCTCGCCGGCAATATCGATGCCCACCACCGAGTCGCCGTAGCCGATCTCATCCTTGCCCAGGCGCGCGTCCGCCAGACCGTCGAGCGGCTCGTGCGCGAGATGGACCCGTACATCCTCGGACTCTCCGTGATGACCTTTCAGCGCAAGACTGCAAAAAAGATCATCGACCTTGTACGCTCCCTCAGCCCAAATGTGCGCGTGGTCGTCGGCGGCTACGACCCGAGCCTGGCCCCAGAAGCCTACGCCGACAGCTCTTGGGGTGGTGTCGACTTCATCGTGCGGGGGGAGGGGGAGATCACCTTTCGCGAGTTGCTGCGCGCCCTCGACACGCAAAGCGGATATGATCGGATCGCGGGCCTATCCTACAGGATCGGCGACCGCTTCTGCCACAATCCGGACCGGCCGATCAGCAACCTGGCGGACGGCGAGATACGACTGCCGAACCGCGACGCGCGGGTGCTGCGCGGGTACACCACGCTCGGGAGACAAGCCGATGTCATCGAGACCTCGCGCGGCTGCACGTTCGATTGCAGCTTCTGCTCGATCATCGAGATGCGGGGCCGCAATTTCCATACCTATCCGCTTGACCGGGTGATTGCGGACATCCGCGATGCTCACAACCACGGCGCGCGGACGATCTTCATCGTCGATGACAATATCATGCTCAATGTGCGGCGGTTCGAGGCCCTCTGCCGGGCCATCATCGATGCCGGACTCCATACCATCGACTACACGGTACAGGCGATGACCTCGGTCATCGCCAACCATGGCGAGCAGCTTGCGCCGTTAATGCGCCGGGCGGGATTTCGCTACGTCTTCCTGGGGATCGAAAATATCCTCGATGAGGATCTGGCGTTTCTTCGCGCCAGCTCCAAGAATACCCGGCGCGAGGACGGCCGCAAGGCCGGCAATGCCGCGATCGCCGCCATCGACTCCCTGCATCGGAACAAGATCTACATCATCGGCGGGCTGATCATCGGCAACCCCACTGATACCCGCGCCTCCCTCGAGGCCAACCTCGAGTTCGCCCGAACGCATGTCGACTGGCCGTTCATCCAGCACCCGACCCCTTATCCGCGCACACCGATGACCCGGGAGTTTCGCCGGCAAGGCCTGATCGTCAACGAACGGCTCGAAGAGTACGACGGCACGACCGCCGTCGTACAGAGCAGCCATCTCTCTGCCGACGAGATCGAGTTTGTACGATGGCAAGCCGACCGGTGGGTGAAGCTGCGCCACCTGCCGGTCGCGTTCGCGCACAGTCCCCTGTTCGTGCTGCGTCACGCGCCGCAGATGCTCGCCCACCTGTTTCGCGGCAGCAGTCTCAAGTCGCTGCTGGGGCTCGAAGACTCGCGCCGGGCCTTCGCGCGCTATCGTGCCATCCGGCAGGCTGAGCGCGAGTATTTGTGACCAGGCGCCACAACTATGATATTGTAGCCTTGATCCGCCGACTACCACGAGGGCAAAAGGCATGTACGGACTAACCATTCACAAGAGAAAACGGACACGTTCATGAGCGACCACGAGGAGATCTTGCCGGGACAGGGGCTGCACATTGAGAAGATGCCGGGGCACTGGCTGCTGGCACAGATGGGTAAGCGGGTGTTGCGTCCCGGCGGTCTTGAATTAACCCGCCGGATGCTGGATGCGCTCACCATCGTGCCGACGGACAGGGTCGTCGAATTTGCGCCCGGGCTGGGTGTGACGGCACAACTGGTGTTGGCGAAGTCCCCGTCCAGCTATACGGCGGTAGAAGCGGACGATGCCGCCGCAAAACGGGTACAGGGCTATCTGTCGGGCGACAATCAGCGTTGTGTGGTCGGACAGGCGGAACACTCAGGTTTACCGGACGGCTGCGCGACGGTCGTGTACTGCGAAGCGATGTTGAGCATGAAAACACCGGAGCACAAGGCCACCATTATCCGGGAAGCCAAGCGCCTGCTGGTGCCGGGCGGGCGTTGCGGCATTCATGAATTGGCGCTGGTTCCGGATGATATCGATGATCCGACCAGAGACGCGATTAATCGCGCGCTCTCGCAGTCGATCCATGTGGGGGTGCGTCCGCTGACCGTCTCGGAATGGAAGGCGCTGCTGCACCGAGAAGGACTGACCATCACAGCGCAGGCAACCGCCCCGATGCACCTGCTCGAACCGTCCCAGATAATTCAGAACGAAGGGTTGGCGGGGATGGCGCGGATCGCCTGGAATGTGCTGCAAAATCCTGCGGCGCGCCAGCGGGTGCTGGCCATGCGGCGCGTGTTCCGTCAGTACGACCGAAACCTTGCCGCCCTCATGCTGGTTGCCGAAAAGGGCAACCAATAGCGCCCGGGATCACGAAGCCGGGGCCTTGGCCGCTTCTTTCGGAAGCAGGCGGTGTTCGTGAAACTGCAGCGTCGAGACCTCGACCTTGCCCCCTTGAGCGGTGATAATCATGCGAGACTTGGGGAGCCAGAACCCCTCGACCTCGACGTACTCATCGGTAAAGACAGTGCTTGTGGCAAGTGAACCCTTCTCGTCGAACTGGAAGACCGCGACCCGCTTGGGTAATGAGCCATGAAGCGTCGGGGTGTACTCTAAGACGTTCAGACTCAACCATCCTTTTTCTGTCTTCTGGTTCACCTGGACGATCTGGCGATCCTTGATGCGGTAGGTCGATGAGACGCGGTCGCTTTTCTTCACCAGGCGTCCCTGTGGATGCTGATCCTGTGGGCCGAAGGTCACTGGCGCGTCCTCGTGCGTATGTGTGTCCAACTTCAGTCTATGGTTGACGAGCGACTTCACAATCCGGCCGGCCCATTCTGTCGCCTCCCGGTCTTGCAGCTCAACCTGCACCTTTCCGGACGGCAGGACCGTCAGTTCACCGCCTGACCTGTTTCCATCCCGACCTACCTCCAGTTTCGCCTTAAAACCCGGGAAGCGGTCCCATACGACTACCTGCCGGCGGGCCTCCTCCAGGAGGGCGCGGGCCTCAGGATCGTCGCGAACCTCCTGGGCGTTCAGAGGATCACCCGCAAAGGCGACAAAAGGGATGGTGAACAACAGGCTGTGGATCCAGCGCGACCGTCTCTTCATGGGTTCCTTTCTCCTCATCACAATCTTCGTTTCCCAACCAACGGCAGTCAACCGGACGCTTGGACATCGGCCGCCAGTTACATGCGAGATCATTCTGTGTGAACAGGAAACCCTTATAGTATTGTCGGAGGCTTGTCAATCTCTTTCGCAAGAGGCACGTCGCCAGAAAAAGCGGTATGTTGAATTTGAGCAATGAGTCTGCTAAGCTTAGAGCAATAAAGGCGAGTGGCATTGTGGTCGAATATGGACAGATTCAGCTAAACGCTCTCTCGTCTATCGTTACTAATATACGGTGCATATCTGGGCATGTCGAACAGAGAACGGATGAAGGCCACACTATTGCAGGGGGATACCATGCAGAATGGACGGTTTCACGCCAGGACCTTGATTGTCGTTGCAGCATCCTGTTTGATTCTTGGAGTGCTGATCACGGCCTCCTTCAATCTGGTCCCGCTCACTAAGGCCACAACCGGTCAAGTGTGGACGGAAAAAGGAGAGAGCGGGTTGTTCAGCTCCAGCCAAATTTCGGACGGCAAGCTTTGGGTCAAGTTGGCGAAGGAGATGACTCCCGCTGTGGTGAATATCAGCACCACCCAGGTCGTTAAAAGAGGCGTCCCGTCTCGTGGTCCTTACAGTGAAGACGACCCCTTCAATGAGTTCTTCAAACGATTCTTCGGGGACCAGCCGAGGCAGTTCAAGGCCACCAGCCTGGGATCCGGATTCATTATCAATAAAGACGGCTACATCTTGACGAACAACCATGTCGTCGAGAACGCTACGGACATCACCGTGAAGCTGGGCGACAGTCGAGAGTTTAAGGCGAAGGTGATCGGAAGGGATCCAAAGACTGATATCGCCCTTATCAAGATCGACGCCTCCAACCTGCCGGTGATCCCACTGGGCAACTCGGAGAAGTTGGAGGTCGGCGAGCCGGTTATGGCGATCGGCAATCCGTTCGGTCTCAACCAGACGGTTACCACCGGCATTGTCAGCGCCAAGGGCCGGTTCATCGGTGAAGGTCCGTATGACAACTTTATCCAGACCGATGCCTCAATCAATCGAGGCAACAGCGGCGGACCGTTGATCAACACCAACGGCGAGGCGGTGGGCATCAATACCGCCATCTTCAGCCCGACGGGTGGTTCGATCGGGATCGGATTTGCCATCCCCATCGATATGACCAAGGAGGTCCTGCCCCAGTTGAAAGAACGCGGGCAGGTGACCCGCGGATGGCTTGGCGTAGCGATTCAGTCGATTACCCCCGACCTGGGCAAGAAATTCTCCCTCAAGCAGGCCAATGGCGCCCTCGTATCGGATGTTATGGAGGGGTCACCAGCAGAGAAGGCAGGGGTGAAACAGGGCGATGTCATCGTAGAGTTCGACGGCAAAAAGATCAAATCCTCAACCGATCTGCCTCATATGGTAGCCGGCACCACGGTTGGAAAAGAGGTTCCCGTAAAAGTCATCCGCGACGGATCCGAAGTCACCTTACAGGTCAAGATCGCCGAGCTCAAAGAGGAGCATGTGGCGGCCATAACATCGACCTCTCCGAAAACAAAGCTGGGAATCGATATACAGGAACTCAATCCGGCGCTCGCCCGTAAATTTGGATTGAAAGGCGAAAAAGGGGTCGTGATCACGGAGGTTGAACCGGAGAGTCCGGCTGATGCGGTCGGGTTGCAACCCGGCGATCTGATCCTGGAGATCAACCGTGTCCGGGTGACGACAGTCAGCCAGGTTCGGCGCGTCTTGGAGAAAACGAAACCGGAGGAGCCGACACTACTGCTGGTCAAGCGGGAAGGTGGAACGCGGTATGTGGTGATCGGAGCTGAAGGCTAGTCGTATCACGGTTCCAGGTTATTTGATGGGCAGGTCCTCGCTTGATGGATGAGATGAGCGCCTGCCCATCGCTATTTTATGGTCACAACCCAAAACCAAGGTGGTTATGAGCCTCCAGGTCAACGAGATCTTCTATAGCATCCAGGGTGAATCGACCTATGCCGGTCGGCCATGTGTCTTTGTCCGCCTGACCGGGTGTCACCTTCGATGCCGGTGGTGCGACACGACCTATGCGTTCTACGAGGGCGAGCAACGGTCGGTCGAGCAGGTGCTGGAACAGGTACGGGCCTACAAGTGCCCGCTGGTCGAGATTACCGGAGGGGAGCCGCTGTTGCAGGAAGAGGTGTATCCCCTGATCGATCGCTTGCTCCTCGAGGGATACGAGGTTCTCATCGAAACAGGGGGGGGCCTCAGCATTCATCGCCTCGACTCAAGGGTCGTCAAGATCCTAGATTTCAAGGCTCCGGGGAGCGGGATGGACCCTCACAATAATTTTGAGAACCTCCAATATCTCAACAGGAAAGATCAGATCAAATTCGTCGTGGCGGATCGCCGCGACTACGAGTGGGCCAGGGGAGTGATGGCGGAGCACACCCTGACTGAAAAGGCCCAGGTGCTCTTCTCCGCGGTCTTGGACGAGTTGCACCCCGGGGAACTGGCGGAATGGCTCTTGGCCGATCGACTTGATGCCAGGCTCCAGATTCAGATCCACAAGTATCTGTGGGATCCGAAGCGGCGGGGGGTGTAGTGAGCAAGCGTGCGGTCGTCCTGCTGAGCGGCGGGATCGACTCTGCAACGGCAGCCGCGATGGCAAAAGCCGAGGGGTATCAGCTTCATGCCCTCACCTTTCGCTACGGCCAGCGTCACGCTCGCGAGGTGGAAAGCGCACAGCGAATCGCGGCGGCCGTCGGCACCGTGCGACACCTCATCCTTGACCTCGACCTCCGGCAGATCGGGGGTTCGGCGCTGACCGCCGACATCCCGGTGCCGAAGGGCCGCGGACTGGAGGAGATCGGCTCCGGCATCCCCCTCACCTACGTCCCCGCCCGCAACACGATCTTTCTCTCCTATGCGCTGGCCTGGGCGGAGGTGATCGATGCCGAAGACATTGTGCTCGGGGTCAACGCAATCGACTACAGCGGCTACCCGGATTGTCGTCCCGAATATATTGCAGCCTTTGAGCGGATGGCGAATCTGGCGACGAAAGCCGGCGTTGAGGGCAGATCCAAGCTCACCCTCTACACCCCGCTGATCCACTTGTCCAAGGCTGAGATCATCCGGCGGGGCGCCGCCATTGGGGTCGATTTCCGGCTGACCTGGAGCTGCTACGACCCAACCCCGGATGGACGGCCTTGTCGCACGTGCGATAGTTGCATTCTGCGGGAGAAAGGCTTCGCCGAAGCCGGCATCCCCGACCCCGGCCTTGCTGCCTCATAAGGAAAACAATGGTGACCCGTTCGGGACTCGAACCCGAGACTCCCTGCTTAAAAGGCAGGAGCTCTGCCAACTGAGCTAACGGGTCGTTGTGCAGGGCGCTGGAGATGCAGCGATCCAGCGGGAGCTAGCGCAGGAGCCCCCACTGCCGCAAGGCCGGCGTCGAGCGAAGGATCGTCTGGTCCCGCCGGGGTCCTGTAGAGATCAGCCCGACCTTGATCCCTGTCAGCGCCTCAATTCGCTCAATATAGGCGCGGCACCGGACCGGCAGATGTTTGTATGAGGTGATGCCGGCGATGCTCTCGTTCCAACCGGGTACGTCTTCATAGACCGGCTCACAGGTCTGCAGGAGACCGGTCTCGTTCGGAAATTCTTGAAGGATCGCCCCGTTGCTTCGGTAGCTGGTGCAGATCCGGATCGACTCGCAGGCATCCAGAACGTCCAGCTTCATGAGGGCGAGGGCCGACAGCCCGTTGATTCTGGCGCTGTACCTGACGGCTACGGCATCGAACCAGCCGCAGCGCCTCGGCCGCCCCGTGGTAGCCCCGAACTCCTGCCCGCGCGTCTGCAGCATCTGACCGATATCGTCTGTCAGCTCCGTCGGCATCGGTCCCTCGCCGACGCGCGTCGTATAGGCCTTGGTGACGCCGAGGACGCCGTCGATCGCCAACGGACTCGCCCCGGTCCCGATGCAGGCGCCTCCGGCTGTCGCGCTCGATGAGGTAACGTAGGGGTAGGTCCCGAGATCGACATCCAGGAGGGTCCCCTGTGCGCCTTCGAACAGGACGCGCCTCCCGGTTTTGATCAGATCGTGAATGATGAGGGAGCTGTCCACCACGAATCCGCGGACCCGCTCGAACTGTTCCAGTTGCTCCGCCGCCATCTTTTCGTGATCCAACTCATGCAGTTCCTGATGATGGGGGAACTGGGCCCGTTTCTCCTCAAGGTTGGTGCGGAGTCGCTCCCTGAAGCGATTCGGATCAGCCAGATCGCCGACCCGAATCCCCGTCCTCGCCATCTTATCGACATAGGCCGGACCGATCCCGCGTCTGGTCGTCCCGAGCTGGCGGCCCTCTCGGAGCCGCTCCTGTTCGACGTCCAGGATCGCGTGGTAGGGGAGCACCAGATGCGCGTTCTTGCTGATGAAGAAGTTCTCGTCGATCTTGACGTGCAACCTCTTGAGTTGATCCATTTCCTGGATGAGGGCGGTCAGATCGATCACGACGCCGTTGCCAAGGATGCAGACCTTCCCTTTCCTCAGCACGCCTGACGGGACCAGATGCAAGACGATCTTCTCCTCTCCCACCACAACCGTATGACCGGCGTTGGTCCCTCCCTGGTACCGCGCCACCGCGTCGAAATATTCTGAGAGAAGATCAACAATCTTCCCCTTCCCTTCATCGCCCCACTGCGTACCGACCACGATTACATTGGCCATCGCCGCTCTCCACGTTCGACCTCGCTGCAAAACCGCTCGACTGGAGCCTGCTCTTCGGTCCCTGAGTCGATATCCCTGATGAGCAGCTCGTCTTCAGGTACATGGGGTAGGCCCAGCACGATCGCCCGGCCGATCCCGGATCTCTTGGCATAGTCAAATGAGCCCTGCAGGTCCCGCTTGATGATGTCTCTTGCCGCCGAGTAGCCCTGCTCCCGCAGGAGCCGCGCAATGCGAAGGGCCTGCCGCTTGTCTGGGTGAAAGTCGATAATCAGAAACCTCTGGCCGCTCATGAGCGGAGGCCGGCTCTCGATCGTGACCGCCTCCAGGACCTTATCCAGATCGAAGGCGAAACCCGTCGCGGGGCAGGGATACCCAAACCCGCCGATCAGGTCGTCGTATCGGCCGCCGCGCGAGATCTCGGAACCCAACCCTTGCGCAAAGGCCGCAAAGGTCACGCCGGTGTGGTACTCGAAGGCCCTCGCTTCACCGAGATCGATGATCACCTGATCCGCCAGACCGTACTGCTCCAGCACCTCGTAGACCTGGGCGAGGTTGCTCAGCGCCTCTTGTGATCGCCGGTTGGGCGCCAGGTCCCGCGCTCGAGCCAGGACCTCCTTCCCGCCGTAGAGCAACGGCAGATCCAGCACGGCCTGCTTGGACTTCTCGTCCGCATCCAGGCCTTGCAGGAGCAGTTCGATCTCGATCGTATCCTTCCTGTCGATCGCCGAGACCAGCGCTCGGCGTCGATCGGGTCCGAGCCCCAGCGCGTCGACGAGCCCCCGCACATACTCAATCTGCCCGACATCGATCTGAAAGCGCTGCAAACCCAGAGCTCGGCAGCCCTCTACCACCATCGCCATCATCTCGGCGTCGGCCTCCGGTCGATCCAGCCCGATCAGCTCAACGCCAAGCTGGACAGACTCGCGCTGTCGGCCGGCCTGAGGGACCTCGTCGCGAACAATATTCGTCACATAGGAAAGACGTAACGGAAGGGGACGATGCCGAAGTGTCGTCGCCGCGAGGCGCGCGACCTGAGGGGTCGGATCGTACCGCAGCGCAAGCAGCCGGCCGGTCTGCCGGTCGACAAACTTGACAATCTTGTCTCCACCCTCCCGCTCCGGCTCTCCTGAGAAAACCTCCAGATATTCGAACGTCGGGGTGATGACCTCCTGGAACCCCCATCGCTCAAAGACCGTAAGGATCCGGCGCTCAGCCCAGCGGCGCAGCGCAGTCTCCTCTGGCGGGAAGACCCGAACGCCTTTCGGGATAGCGGTCTTGGAGGAATATTCGAAATCGCTCATCGGTGATCAGCTTTCAGCGGCCCGCTATCGGCGTGCAACTCAGCGCTCACAAGCTGAAAGCTGACGGCTGAATGCTGACCGCTGCTCTTGACGCTGACCGCTGATGGCTGTCCTTACGCCTTCACCAGCTTGACGAAGACAATATTGGGGAGCCGTCGGATTTCATCAATAACATGAGCGGGAACAGGGTTATCGACATTCACCACCGACACGGCCCGACCGCCGGGCTGCTCCCGCCCCAACTGCATGCCGGCAATATTGACCCGATGTTTCCCGAGCAGGGTGCCAATCGTCCCGATGACCCCAGGCACGTCCAGGTTCGAGAAGATCAGGAGGTACCCTTCGGGGATGGCTTCCAGACGGAATTCGTTGATCCGGACGACCCTGGGCTCTCGACGGCTGAAGAGCGTCCCGGCGACCTCGCTCGTGCCGCGATCGCCCTTGATCGAGACGGTGATGAGGCTCGCATAGTCCGCCTCCTCCAGCACCTTGCTCTCAATGATCCGGATGCCGCGCCCTTTCGCCAAGGCCAAGGCGTTGACGTAGTTGACCTCATCGCCCAGGAAGGGGTCCAGCGCCCCCTTGACGACGGATGCGGTGAGCGGCGCCGGATCGTAGCCCGCAATCTCGCCGCGGTAATCGATCCGGAGCTGCCTGATTCCGCCCTCGGCAAGCTGAGACGCCAGGCGGCCAAGCTTCTCAGACAGGGTCAGATACGGCTGAAGTACCTTATACAGCGACGGGTCGATCGACGGCGCATTGACGGCGTTCCTGATCAGCCCCTTCTGGAGGTACTCGACGACCTGCTGGGCGATCTCGACGGCGACATTCTCCTGCGCTTCCTCACTCGCCGCGCCGAGGTGCGGGGTACAGATGAAGTTGTTGAGCGTGAGCAGCGATGAACTGGTGGTCGGCTCCTGCTCAAACACATCCAGGGCCGCCCCTGCAACCTTGCCCGCCTTCATCGCCTCATGCAAGGCGTCCTCGTCGACGATCCCGCCCCTCGCACAGTTGACAATCCGAACGCCGGTCTTCATCTGCGCAATGGTGTCGCGATCGATGAGATGGTACGTCTCCGGGGTGATGGGGGTGTGAATCGTGATGAAATCGGATCGTTGGAACAGCTGCGGGAGTTCCACCAGTTCGACCCCCATCGCACTCGCAGTCTCCTCAGAGACAAAAGGATCAGCGACGATCACGCGCATGGCGAACCCTTTGGCGCGACGCGCCACCTCGCTTCCGATTCGCCCAAACCCGACAATCCCTAATGTCTTGCCCCCCAACTCGACGCTGAGGAACGCACCCTTCTCCCACCGGCCGCCCTTCATCGAGGCGGTGGCCTGCGGGATATTCTTGGCGAGAGACAGCAGAAGTGAGAAGGTGTGCTCGGCGGTGGCCAGGGTATTGCCGCTCGGCGCATTCATGACCAGGACGCCGCGAGCCGTCGCCGCCTCGACGTCGATATTGTCCACCCCGACGCCCGCCCTCCCGACCACCTTGAGTCGGTGCGCGGCCCGCAGGAGGGGCGCGGTCACCTTGGTAGCGCTTCGGACGATCAGGGCGTCGTAGTTGTCGATGCACTCCTGCAGCGCCTCGGGGCTCAATTTGCGCCGCTCATCGACCTCGAACCCCTCAGCCGAACGCAGCACCTCGATGCCACGCGGCGACAGCCCATCGCTCACCAGGATTCGCATCCGTTCCTCGCTCAACAGCCGCCCTCCGCTATCAGTCATCAGCTACACGCTGCTCTTCTTCAACCTGCCTGGCTCAGGACCTCCTGGGCCGCCCGCACCCCCTCGCCCAGCTTGACCGGATAGCCGATATCGGTGAGGGTTCGCTCCAGTGCCGCCAGACAGATAACAACATCGGATTCGTCGGCGTATCCCAGGTGAGCCAGGCGGAAGATCTTCCCCTTGAGCTGAGCCTGCCCGCCCGAGATGGTGATGCCGTGGGCCGTTCGCATCGTCTTCACAATAGCGCCGGCCTCAATACCCGGCGGGGCGGAAATAGCGGTCAGGGCCGTGGTAGGCCGGTCCGCGAACAGTTCCAGCCCGAGCGCCCTGGCGCCGGCGCGGGTCGCCCGCGCAAGCCGGTCATGCCGCGCAAAGAGCGCCGGGAGGCCCTCCGTTCTGATGGCAGCGAGCGATTCGTGGAGCGCCATCACCAATGAGACCGCCGGCGTGAAGGTGTTCTGGTTCTTCTCCAGATTCTTCCGCTCCGCCAGGAAGTTGAAGTAGAACTTCGGCAGGCGAGACCGCTGCACCATCGCCCAGGCTTTGTCGGAGACCGCACAGAAGGCCAGGCCCGGCGGGATCATCAACCCTTTCTGGGAGCCGCCCACAACGACGTCCACCCCCCAGGCATCCATCGGCAGGTCCGCCACCCCCAAACTCATAATGGCATCAACGACCAGGAGGGCGGGCGTCTTCCCGACGATCCGGGCGAGGGCCTCGATGTCATGCAGGACACCCGTAGAGCTCTCAGTGTGGGTCGCAAAGACCGCCTTGATGGCGGAATCGGCTGCGAGGGCGGCAGCCACGATGTCAGGCTCCACGGCTCGCCCCCACTCCACATCGATGTACTGCGGCTGAAGACCATAGGCCTCGCAGATCTCCCCCCAGCGCTCACCGAATTTACCGCTCCGGATCACGAGGGCCCGGTCGCCGGGCGAGAGCGTATTCACCACCGTACCTTCCATCCCACCCGTACCGGATGAGGTGAACAACAGCACCTCGTGTTTGGTTTGGAAGAGGTACTTCAGCCCCTCCCGGACTCGGCCCAGGAGGGCTTCGTACTCCGGACCGCGATGGTACAGAATCGGCCTGGCCATCGCCAGCAAGGCGTCCGGAAGGACCGGAGTCGGGCCGGGCGCCAACAGATGTCGTTTTTTCATCGCTGCCTCTACCGTTGTGATAAAGCCGATACGCCCTTGAATCCGTGCCGACTATATCCAAAACGGCGCGCGACTGTCAAGGTGAAACGCGGCTCGGACAGGCCAGGCGCGCAGCCGTCGCTTACTCTATGTCCTCCGCTCCCCCCTCGGCGCCGCCTTCTTCCTCCATCGCCTGTTCCATCATTTCATCGAAGTCCTCGCCGACGTTCTCGCCCATCTCTTTTCCCATCCGCTTGGCCCAGCGCGCCACGCTCTTCGGATCGTTTTCATCAAGCTCGCCGAAATTGCTGGGGTCGGCCATTCGCTCAAAGCGGCTCTCCTCAGACTTGACCACTGCAAACCGGGAGAACAGCCGCGTCAGCTCCGCCCCCCCGCAGCGGGGGCAGACAGGCGTATCAGGGTTGCGGATATTCCGGATCAGCAGGCTTACCCGCTTCCTGCAACTGTTACACGCATATTCATAGATCGGCATCGCGCACCTCTTCTTCTCTCTTCAGGCCTATCACCCTCCGGTGCCGTCAGCGGTTACACCCGCCGAAGCTCGGTGCAACACGCCACCATCTGATGTAAGCAGTTATCAGATCGCCCCACCCCTGTCAAGAGCAGGCGGCTCCACCGAATCGACCGGACAGGTTCTACACACGGGACCCGCCACCGAACCATTCTACTTTTATCTCGCTCGAAACTGCGCCTAACAGAGGCAGCAGTGCTCGCCGCTCAGCAGCGGGTCATGGCGAATCTTGACAAGTCTCCGCAAAGGCGAGAGAATCCCAACGGTTCTTGAATATTTCACGAGTCGAGACAGCTCGACCGGTCGAACAACCGTCAAGCCCACCGCCCCTTACGCTGGAGTGAAGGAGGAATATCTGGATGGAATCGCTCCGTTGGCTGATCCCGTTGCTGGCAGTCGTGGCGATCTTTGTGGGGGGCATACGCGCGCTCTTGTCGTTGAGGCGCTCTGAGGAGTCCCTGATCTGCACAACCTGCGGGGCTGAGACCGACATGCCTCAATCAACGGCCAGAGGCTCATTTGCGATCGAGGTTGTGCTGTGGTTGGCGCTGATCATCCCCGGTCTGCTCTATAGCCTGTGGCGTCAGTCAACTCGCCGGAAGGTCTGCCCCGCATGCGGGAGCGCGACGCTGATTTTGGCAGACACACCCGATGGCCGCAAGCGCGCGGAGCAGTTGCCCAAGGGGAAGAGCTGAGAAGCCGGA
>JAHFDH010000018.1 GCA_023249055.1 Candidatus Methylomirabilota bacterium | reverse complement strand
CCTACGTAAGGTGGGGAGCGGAGAGGGCAAGCTGCTCTCGGTATAACGGAAAGGAGTCACAAAGCTCTTTCACCCGGGCCGCGACTCCAGCCAGGGCTGCAGTGTTCGACACGTCTTTCAGGGCGTCGGCAATGAGGTGCGCGATCTCTCTCATTTCGCCTTCCCGCATTCCCCGGGTCGTCACAGCCGGTGTCCCGATCCGAATGCCTGAGGTGACGGTCGGCTTTTCCCCATCGAATGGAATGGCGTTCTTGTTCGCCGTAATCCCAGCCTGATCCAAGGCGGTCTCTGCCGCCTTTCCGGTCAGCCCCTTCCCCCGCAGATCGATCAGCATGAGATGCGTATCGGTTCCGCCGGAGACCAGGCGAAAGCCGTGGCCTTGCAGCGCCTCCCCCAGCGCCTTTGCGTTCGCCACAATCTGGCGCTGATAGGACGCGAACTCCGGCGTCAGGGCCTCGGCAAACGCCACCGCCTTAGCCGCAATAATGTGCATCAGCGGACCGCCCTGCATCCCGGGAAAGACCTGCTTATTCAGCACCGGGGCATACTCGGCCTTGCACATGATCATCCCACCTCGTGGCCCTCGAAGCGTCTTGTGAGTGGTCGTCGTGACAAACTCGGCGTATGGGATAGGACTCGGGTGCAGCCCGGCCACAATCAGTCCGGCAATGTGAGCGATGTCGGCCATGATGAGCGCGCCGGCCTCTTTCGCAATCTCGCTGAACTTCGCAAAGTCAAGGGTTCTCGGGTAGGCGCTGGCGCCGACGACGATCAGCTTGGGCCGGTGGGTTCCAGCCAGAGATCGGAGCACATCAAAGTCTACCCGCTCCGTCGCTCTATTGACGCCGTACGGGATCACCTTGAAGAGGCGGCCGGAGAAGTTGACCGGGCTGCCGTGGGACAGGTGACCCCCATGCGACAGATCGAGCCCGAGAATCGTGTCCCCAGGCTCGAGGACAGAAAAGTAGACGGCCATGTTGGCCTGCGTGCCGGAGTGCGGTTGAACATTGACGTGATCGGCGCCGAAGAGCTGTTTGGCTCGCTTGATCGCCAGATTCTCCGCCATGTCCACAAACTCGCACCCGCCGTAGTAGCGCCGTCCTGAGTATCCCTCGGCGTATTTATTGGTCAGCGTAGACCCGGCCGCCTCCATGACCGCCGCGCTGACGAAGTTCTCCGAGGCAATCAGCTCTAACTTGCCGGCCTGACGGTCGGTCTCGAGTCGAATGACTTCAGCGATCTCCGGATCAACATCGATGAGACGCTTCACGTTCCGGCTCCCTCAATAACCTATAGGTAAAGTCGACTCACACTTACACGAATAGTAATCCTGCGGTCTTTTGTTGTCAAGGCAAATTGGGTTAAACGAGGCGATCGACAGGCCGTCCCATGGGGTATCCTGCGGGGAGCGTTCATAACGGTAAGTCACACCAGCGATGGGTGGCGCATCTCTTCCTCTTCCCAGGAATCCAGCAGATCGCCTTCGTCCCACTTATAGGGAAGCTGGACGAGGGTGCCCGGAGTGGTCGCTGTTTCGAGCAGATGGAGCGCGTCGAGAATAATCCGCGCCTGTCCCTCCCGATCAAAGGGTTTACCGGCCTGGTGTCCGAGCGGAAAGTTCACAAAAACGGCGCGAGGCGGTTTGACGGAAGCGGTAATATCAAGGGCGGCAGAGAGCATGACGGTCGGCATGCCAGCCTCCTCGATGGCACGGGCGAACAGTCCCACGGACTGGTGGCACAACTGTCAGACCGGAACCAGAAACGCGGCATCAACACTCAACTCCCGCAGCCGTCCGATGAGATGCGGCGCCATCTCTTTCTGGAGCCGTGTCCGCGTGAAGATCCGTCCCATGAAGGTGAAGGCCACCGAGGCCAGTTCGCCGATACGCCCCTGAGCCTCCAACTCCCTGAACCGCTCGAGGGGAAAGATTGTGTTGAGGTCTTTGACGTCCCGGGCGTTCCTGGAGTAGTGCGAGACGTGCAGGTCGGCCAGGTGTGCCTCTTTTGGGATCTCCCGAAACGTCAGGTCGTTTTTGACAGGATTGAACGGCTTCTGGCTCTTATGATAGACCCCTCCGGAGCTGATCAAGGCAATCCGGCAATCCCGGACCGGCTTAACCATGGGCGCCCAGGGACTCGTAAGATTGACTGTCCACTGGTAGGGCGACTCGTTTGAGTAAAGTCGCCGGATCTGCTCGATGTAGGCAACGGGGGTCATATTTAAGCTATCAGCATTCAGCAATCAGCGGTCAGCATTTATAGACAACCTACGCCGAATCCATGCGCCTTCGCATCAGTCTGATCTTGCTGAAAGCTGCCGCTGAATGCTGAAGGCTTCTGTTAATTCTTACTGAGAATCACCTCACCGCGGGCTGCATCGACCCTCACGGTGTCGCCTTCGGCAAACTCGTGCTCCAGCAGGCGACGGGCCAAGGGGTCCAGCAGCACTCGCTGGATCGCTCGCTTCAGCGGCCGGGCTCCGAAGACCGGATCGTACCCCTCCCTGGATAGAAACTCCTTGGCCTGCTCCGTCACCTCAAGATCAAGCTTTCGCTCAGCGAGCCGCTTCTCTACTCGCTTGAGCTGAATCTCTACAATCTGCTTGATCTGAGCGAGAGAAAGGGTGTGAAAGATCAGGATCTCGTCCACCCGGTTCAGGAACTCCGGTCGAAAGTGGGCTCTCACGGCCTCCATCACCTGTCGCCGCATCTCCTCGTCGTCCCGGCCGCCCAACTCCTGAATGACCTGGTTGCCCAGGTTGCTGGTCATGATGATGATCGTATTTTTGAAGTCTACGGTTCGGCCCTGCCCATCGGTCAGGCGGCCGTCGTCCAGAATCTGCAGCAGGACGTTAAAGACATCGGTATGGGCTTTTTCGATCTCGTCCAGGAGCAGGACGGAATAGGGGCGACGCCGCACCGCCTCAGTGAGTTGTCCCCCCTCCTCAAACCCGACATAGCCCGGCGGCGCGCCGATCAGGCGGGAGACGGTGTGCTTCTCCATGTACTCGCTCATGTCCAGGCGGACCATCGCCCGCTCGTCGTCGAACAAAAACTCGGCCAGCGCCCGAGCCAGCTCGGTCTTCCCTACGCCCGTCGGCCCCAGGAAGATAAAGGACCCGATTGGCCTGTTCGGATCCTGAAGCCCCGAGCGCGCGCGACGAATCGCGTCGCTCACTGCGCCGATCGCCTCGTACTGACCTACGACTCGCTCCCTCAGCTTCTCCTCCATGGTCAGAAGCTTCTGGGTCTCCCCTTCCAGCATCCTGGAAACCGGAACCCCGGTCCACTTGGAGACCACTTGGGCGATGTCTTCCTCATCCACCTCTTCCTTGAGCATGGCGCCCTCCCGCTGGACCTGCTCAAGACCCTGCTTTTCGCTGTCCAATTCCTTTTGCAGCGATGTGACCAGGCCATAGCGGAGTTCGGCGACCTTTCCCAGATCGCCCTGGCGCTCCGCCACTTGCTCCTGCACCTTCGCCGACTCGATCCGCTCCTTGAGGCCTCTGATCCGCTGGATGAACCCCTTCTCCTGCTCCCAACGAGCCTTGAGACCTTCCTCCTTGATCCGGATCTCCGCCAGTTCGTCCGCCAGATGCGCGAGGCGTTCCTGCGACTCCGGATCGGTCTCTTTCTTCAGGGCGTGGTACTCAACCTCGATCTGTCGTGCCCGCCGGCTGAGCTCGTCCAGTTCCGTCGGCATACTGTCGATCTCCATCCGCAGCCGCGACGCCGCCTCATCGATCAGGTCGATCGCCTTGTCCGGCAGGAACCGATCGGTGATATACCGGTTACTCAGCACCGCTGCCGCCACCAGCGCCGAGTCTCTGATCCTCACGCCATGATGGACCTCGTACCGCTCCTTCAAGCCGCGGAGGATCGAGATCGTATCCTCGACCGAAGGCTCGCCGACTGTGACCGGTTGGAAGCGCCGCTCAAGCGCGGCGTCCTTTTCCACCCGCTTGCGGTATTCGTCCAACGTCGTAGCCCCCACACACCGAAGTTCGCCACGGGCCAGTGCCGGCTTGAGCATGTTCGAGGCATCCATAGCCCCCTCGGCAGCGCCGGCCCCGACGAGCGTATGGAGTTCATCAATAAAGAGGACAATCTGGCCCTCCTGCTCGGTAACCTCGCGAAGGACCGCCTTCAGCCGATCCTCGAACTCCCCGCGGTACTTGCTCCCGGCCACAAGCGCGCCGATGTCCAGCGCCAGTACGCGCTTATTCTTCAACGATTCCGGCACATCTCCATTGATAATCCGCTGCGCCAGCCCTTCCACGATGGCGGTCTTGCCCACGCCCGGCTCGCCGATCAGCACCGGGTTGTTCTTAGTCCGTCGCGCCAGGACCTGCACCACCCGGCGGATCTCATCGTCCCGACCGATCACTGGGTCCAGCTTCCCCTTTCTGGCCAGATCGGTCAGATCGCGGGCGTACCGTTCCAACGCCTGGTACTTCTCCTCCGGAGCCTGATCGGTCACGCGCTGGCTGCCGCGGAACTCCTGCAAGGCCGCATAGACGCTGTCTTTTGTAATCCCCGCCTCGCGCAGGACCTTCCCTACAACGCCGCCGCCCGCGTCGGCAATTGCCAGCAACAGATGCTCCGTGCTCACATACTCATCCTTCAAACGTTCCGCCTCGGACAGCGCCGCGCTCAACACCTTTTCAAGGCGCGGGGTGATATGGACCTGGCCTGGTGGCAGGCCGGAGACCCTGGGAAGTCGCCGAAGTTCCTCTGTAAGTCGTGTGGCGACCTGGCCGGGATTCGCCCCCATCTTTCTCAGAATCGGCTGAACGACCCCTTCCGCCTGCTCCACCAGCGCCAGCGATAGGTGCTCAACATCAATCGCCTGATGCTCCCGCTCCTCGGCCAGCTTCTGCGCGCGCTGGATCGCCTCCTGCGCCTTAAAGGTGAATTTATCGAATCGCATAAAGGCCATAGATCCTCCTCCGAATGGAATCTTCAGTCGTACTCATCATAGGCATGGCATTCTCAATTGTCAACGCGATCCCATCGTCCGCGTTAACGGAATATAGACAGAAGTGTGAGACGGAAGTACGATATAGCACCGAGAGCGCACCCGTGGCTCACTGCCTCGGATCTGCGAATACACTGACGAACTCGATTCCGATTCACAGAGCACACAGATGGCAGCCGCAGAAAACACAAAGAAAGACACCCGCTTCTGTCCATACTGCGGGATGAGCTCATTCGAGCTGTCCGGTAACGAGAAGGAGTTCGTATGCTGTGAGTATTGCGGAGTCGATGTGGAGGTGAAAGAGCTGATTCCGTGAAGATCGTCGCCAGGCGCTGCTCCACGGCGCGACCATTTCTCCGGCCAATAGTCCTGAGTGGCCCGGCGCCAAGAAGCTTTCGTCGGAAGCGTGTGTTGCCGCGAGCATACCTTCAACAGATATGTGATGTAGCACAGCAGGGCAACGCCACCGATGAGAGTTACTATTCGAGTCTCGTACATCAGCCATTGCGGATCCGGTAGAGCAGTGCCGGGCAGCGGGCTAGAGCGGGATCTCGGGACGAACGGTGCAGGGGTCGGTCGGCCCCGTGGGCCGTCTGCTCCGTGGCGGCGCTTGCCGTCATGGAAGCCCTGGTTCTCGACCTCCCCGCGGCGCTTGGCCAGCGTGTCGAGGGTCCTACTGACCTGCTGCGCGGTGCGGAGGCCGGCTCCGCCGGCAGGTTGTCAACTACCCGTTGCGCTGCTTGCCGACAGGGGTGTGGTTGGTCTCGGTGGCCAGCAAGCCGCAGGCGGCGGAGATGTCGAGGCCGCGGCTCTCGCGGATGGTAGCCAGGATGCCGGCCGACTTCAGGTGGCGTTGGAACGTCTCGACGCGCTTCTGCGAAGGTCGCCGGAACGGGATGGCGGGGGCCTCGTTCAAAGACAACAGATTCACCTTACACCGAAGACCGCGCAAGAGTCTTATCAGTCCCCGGGCGTCCTCCGGTCGGTCGTTCACCCCATCGATCAGCACGTACTCGAACGTGATCCGACTCCGAGGCGGGAGCGGATAGGCCCTGAGCGCAGCCATCAGCTCTTTGAGGGGATAGCGACGGTTGATCGGAACCAGCCGGTCGCGCAACTCATCGGTGCTCGCGTGGAGCGACACCGCCAGGTTCACCCCGAGTCCGCTGTGGCCGAGTCGCACAATCTCCGGAACCAGGCCGACGGTAGAGAGGGTGATCCGGCGCGGCGGATACGCGAGACCCAGCGGGTGCACCAGGATGGTGAGCGCCTTCACGGTGGCGTCGTAGTTGTGCAGCGGCTCCCCCATCCCCATCAACACCAGATTGCCGATTCGCTCTCCAGGCTGAAGATCGCGCTGGAGCGCGAGCACCTGATCGACGATCTCACCAGGCTGTAAGTGCCGCACGAACCCCATCGTGCCCGTGAGACAAAAGGCGCAAGCCAGAGCGCACCCCACCTGAGTGGAGAGGCAGGCAGTCAGCCGCCCCTCATCGGGGATCAGTACCGTCTCGATCGATCGCCCGTCCGCACAGCCAAACAGATATTTGCGCGTACCGTCCCCGGAGACCTCTCGAGCAAGAGAAGCGAGCGCGCCAATCGACGCCCGCTCGGCCAGTCCGGTGCGTAACGTGACCGGCAAATCGCTCATCTCATCGAACGCGCGAACGCCGCGTCCGTAGATCCAGTGGAAGAGCTGGCGGCTACGGTAGGCCGGTTCGCCATGGTCGGCAACCACACGCTCCATCTCCTCGAGGTTCAAACCTTTAAGGTCGATCTTATTGAGCATTTTATGAATCGAGGGGTGCAGAGGAGGGATACAGCGGCTATTGGTTGAGCTGTTTGAGCTGGCGCATCGCCTCGGCTGCCATCTCGCTCGTCTGGCTCAGCTCTACGACCTTCTGAAACGCCTGTCTGGCACGGTCTTTATCCGTCGACAGATAAGCAAGGCCCAAGCCTTGGTAGGCCGTGGCGAGTTCCGGCGCCTGTTTTACGGCCAGTGTCAGTTCGGCAATCGCCAGCTCTAACCGCCCTTGCGCCAGGTAAGCATAGCCCAGTCGATTGTGGCCCTCGGCAAAATCCGGGACGACATCCAGCGCTCGCTTGAACTCTCCAACCGCATCGGCAACCCGCCCCTGAACCATGTAGACATTCCCCAGATTCAGGTGCGCCTGCTCGGGAGACAGGTAGGCAGGGTTTGACAGCGCCTGCCTGAAGGCCTTGACGGCCTCGTAGTAGTTGGCGCGCTGGACATAGGCCGCACCAAGATTATTGTAGGCATCGGAGAATTTGGGATCGAGCCGAACTGCCCTCTGAAAAGAGGCGATAGCCAGATCTGGGCGACGATCCATCAAATAGGCCAATCCCAAGGCGTTATAATAGGTCGGATTATCAGAGGCGTCACCGATCGCCTGACTGAGCTCCGCAATCGCCTGCTTGGCGTCACCACCGGCCAGATGCGCGACGCCCATATGGTAATGCGCGTCAACCTCTTCCTCCTTTATCGCCGTCTGCTGGGTCGCGCAGGCGGCCAGAACACAACCCAATAGAACGATAACAACCCGCCTCCGCATCACCCGGCCCTCCTGATCTGATACCGCCTCACCATCGCATCGTGCTCCCGCAGCGTATTCGAGAAGACATGCGTCCCGTCATTCCTTGATACGAAATACAGATATCGAGAGGAGGCGGGATACAGGGCGGCCATCACGGAGGCGCGTCCCGGGCTCGCAATCGGTCCCGGCGGCAGGCCCCGGTGAAGATAGGTGTTGTATGGCGAGGGCACCCGCAGGTTCGCTCTCGTGAGCTTGCCGTTGAACCGGGAGAGGCCGTAGAGGACGGTGGGATCAGATTGTAGCGGCATCCCCAGCCGCAGCCGATTATAGAATACCGCAGAGATAAGCGGCCGTTCTTCGTCCGCCTTCGCTTCCCGTTCAATCAGAGAGGCCAAGGTGACGATCTCGGCAACCGACATCTTCAGCGCCATGGCGCGCGCGCGCTCCACAGGACCGAACACCTCCGCAAATCGCTGCGCCATCAGTCGGATAATCGCCTCCTCGTCCAGCCCCCTGACAAGGCGATAGGTATCAGGAAACAGGTAGCCTTCAAGCGACGGACCATCTACTCCGTACCGCTGCAGCAACCGACGGTCTTGCAAGAGCGCCATAAACCGCTTCTGATCGACCAGCCCCTTTTCGTGAAGGAGCTCGGCAATCTGCCCCGCGGCGTATCCTTCCGGGATTGTCACCTGATGGACAAGCCCTTTGCCCTGCTCGATCCGGCGGACCACCTCAAGCAGACTGAGGCCGGGGGCGAACTCATACTCCCCGGCAAGCAGGCGTCGTTGCGTACCGCGAGCGGCGGCAACAACCAAAAAGGCAGCCCGACTGCGGATCACATGCGCCTCCTTCAGCGCGTTTGCGATATCGAAGGCGCCCGTCTGTGGTCTGATGACCACGGCCCTCGCCGCCTCGTCCGTGGACGGCACAGGCCCGCTCAGAACGTACCACGCAAGACCTCCACCCATCAGCAGACAGAAGGCCAGGGCAAGGGTCCGCTGTGACCGCCATGGGGTGGAGGCTGTCGCGCTCACGATGTGTGCCCCCGCTGACGATGGCCACGATCGAGGAAGCCCTGCAGGATGAGGACGGCGGCCATCTGATCGACGCGCCGTTTCCGCTTCGCGCGCGACAGATCGGCCTCAATCAGCAGGCGTTCAGCCGCCATGCTGGTCAGCCGCTCATCCCACATCGTGACCTTGACAGGCATGCTCTCTTCCAGCCGTCTGGCGAACGCCAACACCCGCTCCGCCGCCGGTCCGAGCGTGCCGTTCATATTCTTCGGCAGACCCACGACGACCTCGAACACACCATACTCGTTCACGAGCTCCCGGATGGCGCCGACGGCCGCCTCGTCCGTGGACGGCTCGAGCGTAGGCAGGGGTTGAGCTGTGATCCCAAGTTCATCGCTCACCGCTACCCCGATCCGTTTCGTCCCGAAATCGATCCCCAGATATCGCGTCACAGCTCGTTGACTCTCCTCTTGACCTCTTGGAAAAACCGGTCACAATACGGGATATGCCACAGACAGCATCCGGACGTCGGCTCTCCTCCCTCTACCGACATCTGTTCCGTCATTTCGGACCACAGCGCTGGTGGCCGGCCCGCTCCCGGTTTGAGGTGATGGTCGGCGCCATTTTGACCCAGAATACCGCCTGGACCAATGTTGAAAAAGCGATCACGGCGTTGCGAGGCGCATCCCTGCTCAACCCCCGAGCCATCGATCGCGTACCGCAGGCGCATCTCGCCGGGCTCATCCGACCGGCAGGTTATTATAACATGAAGGCGGAACGCCTGAAACAGGTCACGCGCTTCCTGCTGACGCACTACGGCGGGAGTGTGCGGCGGATGTGTCGGACGGAGTTGCCCGTATTGCGCGGGGAGTTGCTGGAGATTTCTGGGGTTGGCGAGGAGACGGCCGACTCGATCCTGCTGTACGCGGGCGACCTGCCGATCTTTGTCGTAGACGCCTACACTCGTCGGGTACTGGAACGGCACGGGCTGATTCTGGCGAACACTCGGTATGGCGAGATCCAGCGCCTCTTTATGACACACCTGCCGGCTGATGCGGCCCTCTTCAACGAATATCACGCCCTGCTGGTGGCCGTCGGCAAAACCTACTGCCGGAGAACCTCGGACTGCGACGGTTGCCCCCTCCGCTACGACCTGCCGAACGGCTCACCCCTTCTGCCGCGCCCATAGAAGGTTATAGCCTTCTATGAAGGCGTTCACTGAGGCGACGATGATGTCTGGAGAGGTTCCGCTGGCAACCACGCGGTTCGCTTCGGCGTCCTTCATGACGATGGTGGTCTCGACTGAGGCATTGGTCCCTGGCGAGCTGATCTCGACATTGTAGTCGATCAGCTCAAAGAAGAGTTTCCCGCGGGTCAAGGCGGCTTGTTTCAGGGCGTTGATGACCGCATCGACCGGCCCGACGCCTACCGCCGTCGCCTCTACCTTTTCTCCGTCGAACAGGACCCAGACAGCCGCCTCCGCCTGGCCATGGAGCGACGTCGAGACCTTGAAGTCCTCCACCGTGAGGATCGGTTCATGGACCGACAGGCCCTTGAGGACATTCTCCACAATGTACTGAAGGTCCGCCTTCATGATCGGCTTGCCTTTTTTCACAAACTCTCCGATCAACGACCGGACCTTGCCGCCGTATTCCGCGGTCAGCTTCACCCCGAACTCCTGTCGCACCCGCGCGGTCACATCGGACACCGACGGGACCGCCTCAAATAGGTTTTTGTCGCCGTTCTTGGCCCCGGCGGCCCGGATCTCATACAGGCGCAGCTTCAGGAACTTTTCGACCTCCTGCAACGAAGGATCGATCGTGGCCGGCGACGGCAGAACCCGCAACGCCGCCTTGGGATCCTTCAGCCCGTTCCCTGTAGCGAGGCAGACCACCGTCTCATCCGCCCTCACGCGCGCACTCGTCAGCAGCAGCGCGAGCACCCCAACGGGGATCGCCCCGGACGGCTCCACGAAGATCGACTCCTGGCGGGCGAGCTGCTGCTGGGCCTGCAGGATCTCGGTATCGTTCAACGACAGGGCGCATCCACCGGATTCCCGCAGTGCCGCCAGCGCCTTCAGCCCATCCAGCGGATCGCCCGCCATCAGCGCCGAGGCGACCGATTCCGGTTTCTTCACGGGAACAATGTCATTGCTTCCCTGATTGAACGCGGCCACGATCGGCGAACAGCCGACCGGCTGGACGCCGATCATTCGCGGCAGCGACGAGATCAATCCCAGTTCATGAAACTCCTTAAATCCCTTCCACAGGGCGGCGATATTGGTCCCGCACCCCATCGGAACGATGACGACGGCCGGAGCCTGCCAGTCCAACTGCTCCACGATCTCGAACGCCTGCGACTTCTGACCTTCAACGCGAAAGGCGTAATCGCCGGCCAGATAATAGCCGTACCGCCGGCTCATCTGCTCGGCGATGGAGGCTGCGTCGTTATAGGTCCCTCGAATCTGGAGGACCCGAGCCCCGTAGGACAGAGACTGCGCCATCTTGCCGATCGGGGTCCCCTCCGGCACCGCCACATAGCAGGGCAGATTCGCGATCGAGGCATAGGCGGCGACGGAGCCGGCCATATTGCCGGTGGAGGCCACACAGATCGCCTTGGCGCCCTGCTCTTTGGCTTTGGTGATCTCGACCAGCGTCCCCCGATCCTTGAACACGCCGGTCGGATTCATCCCCTCGTTCTTAATGTAGAGCTGCTTGATCCCCAACTCCTTCGCGAGCCGATGGCACCGATACAACGGCGTTCCGCCCTCATCAAGCGAGACCACCAGATCGAGGTTGAGGATGGGGTAGAAATCGAGGTATTTGAGCGCTTTGATCGGAGAGGTTTTGAGCGAGTATCGATTCAGGCGGGCTTTAATGTAGGCATAGTCATAACGCACGCCCAGCGGCTTGCCGCAACTGACGCAACGCGAGCTGCTCTCCTGCTCGGTGCAGGTTGTGCCGCACACGATGCAGTACAGCTCGTAAAATTTCGCCTCTCCACGTCGTCGTCCCCTCGGGGGCATTGATCCTCCTGAACATGATAACTGGTTAAGAAACCCGCTCAATCTAGCGGGGTTTACCCCGTGGTGTCAAGGGTTTTCAGGGAACGAACACGGCGGCGTCACTCGTAGCCGGCCTGTTCCAGCTCGTCCTCGGAGAGGCCGAAATGATGACCGATTTCATGCAGCAGGGTCGTACGGATCCGCGCTTGAATCCCCTCCCTGGTCCGGCAGCCCTCCTCGATCGATCGCTGGTACAGCGTAATCTTATCAGGAAGGACCATCCCGTACGAGCTGCTCCGCTTGGTCAGCGGGACGCCGGTGTACAGGCCAAAGAGCGTTTCCCCCGGATCGGTCTCGACCATGGCTAACTCCTCGGAGGTCGGGCGATCCTCCACCACGATCTCGACGTTGGCGAGGCGTTCTGCCACTGCCGGCGGAAGAGAGTCGATCGCCCGGGCGACCAACTGGCAAAACTCCTCACGGCTCAGGGCCACAGTCCGCTTCGTCACGCTTACACGGGCTGGTCTTCCCAAAGCCGCTTGCGGCGACCGGCGAACGGTATCACCATCACAAGACCCGCCACGAACCCTCCGACATGGGCAAGCCAGGCGACGCCCCCTGTCTGCACGCCCAGTGTCATGGCACCGTTCAGCACCTGGACGATGATCCAGAACCCCAGAACCACCGCCGCCGGGATCTCCATAACCCGATAGAAAAAGCCGAGCGGAATAAAAGTCAAAACGCGGGCGCGCGGAAAGAGGAAGATGTAAGCTCCCAGTACGCCGGAGATGGCCCCACTGGCCCCGATCATCGGGATCTTTGAAGCGGGATTAGCCCAGATTTGGGCAGCGGCGGCCCCCAGCCCAGCGAGCAGATAAAAGACCAGGAATTTGAGCCGTCCCATCCGGTCTTCTACGTTATCGCCGAAGATCCAGAGGTAGAGCATGTTACCGCCGAGATGAAACAGCCCGCCATGCACAAACATCGAGGTGAAAACGGTGGCGTAAAGCGGAACAGGATGCGGAACCAGCAGATCACCACTGCTGATCTCCAATGGGATGAGACCATACAACTTGATAAACCCTGCCGCCTCCTGCGACGGCAACATCGCCTGGTTCAAGAAGACAAGGATATTAACGGCGATCAGCCCGACCGTCATGACGGGGGTGCGACGGGAGGGGATGTTATCCCTGAGTGGGATCATACATGCTCACGCAAGCTATCAGCCATCAGCAATCGGCTGGCCGCTATTGCTCGGCGCCTCCCTTTCCCGTCAACGGCACAAACAGCACAGGGGCAATCGAACGGACCTGCAACTTCCCACCGCGCTTCTCTCCGAGGATCAGGTCCTGCGTTCCTCTCGCAATCCCTACCGGAATCGCTATTCGCCCCCCTTCCCGGAGCTGCCCGATCAACGGAAGAGGGATCTCCGGAGCGCCGGCAGCGACCACAATTCCATCAAAGGGGGCGACCTCAGACCACCCCTCGTACCCATCCCCCTGTCGGACATACACATTCCGATACCCGAGCGACTCCAGGCGGGCGCCGGCGCTCTCTGCAAGCGACGGGATGATCTCGACGGTATAGACCTCAGCCGCCAACTCGGCCAGAATGGCGGCCTGATAGCCTGAACCGGTCCCGATCTCAAGGACCAGATGCCACGGCTGCACCCGGAGAAGCTGCACCATAAGCGCAACAATGTACGGCTGGGAAATCGTTTGTCCAGCGCCAATCGAGAGAGGACGGTCTTCATAGGCATACGATTCCAGGGCCGGCTCGACGAACAGGTGGCGGACAACCTTCCCCATGGCCGCCAGGACCCGCTCATCGACAATGTCCCGGGTCCTGAGCTGCTGCTCTACCATCCGCCATCGCGCCGCTTCCGCGTCTGCGTCATATTGGTCGGCCACGCTTCCTCCCGGAACCATCCGACTGAAGGGCCACGCGAGGGCACAGCGACGCAAGAGTGAGGCAAGCATGGAGGGTTTCACGGCTGCTCACTCTGCGACTTCTGCGTCACGAGGCATGAGCCGTATCGGACAAAAAAACAACAGCCCCGATCCTCCGCAAAAGATCAGGGCGCATCAATTCGATCTTCATCTATTTTCAACCGGGCGGTTCCGCCTCCCTCGTGATGCCGACCGACGCAGCAGACCCCGAGAGAGTTAATTCAAATAATCTTTCAGATGCCTCGATTTGGCCCACACGTGCAATTTGGCTTTGGCGCGCTCCTCGATCTGTCTGACTCGTTCCCGCGAGAGCTTGAGTTGCTTGCCGACCTCCTTCAGGGTCATCGCTTCTTCCTTCCCCAGTCCAAAGCGCAGCTCCATGATGAGCCGTTCTCTCTCGGTGAGACTGCCGAGCATCCGCTCCACCTCTTCACGGAGCGACCGTCGGATTAATTCGTAGTCGGCAGGAGGAAGCTGCTTCGATTCATATAACTCCATTCCAATCCGTTGTTCAAGGCCGATTTCATCGCTGAGAAAGGCCAACTGACCGGCCCGGTGCAACGCCCCCTCCAGATCGCTCGCGCTCAGATCCAACTCCTCTGTCACCTCCGAATCAGTCGGTGTAGCCTGCAACTGCTGGGAAAGGTCCGCGCGGATATCGTCAAGTCGCGAGGCAAGACGAGCCTTTCGGAGCGGAAGCCGTACCGCCCCTCCGCTGATAGCCAGGGCCTGCATAATCGCTTGTCGGATCCACCAGACCGCATAGGTGATAAACTTGACGTTGTAGTCGGGAGAGTAGCGGCGCGCGGCTTCGAGCACGCCGATGTTGCCTTCGTTGATCAGATCCGGCAGCGACAGGCCGCACCCTCGATAGCGGAGGGCCACCTTGACCACAAAACGGAGGTTGGCCTCGACCAGTTGCTTTAAGGCCTTCTCATCTCCCCGTTGAGTCGCCTTTCCCAGCCTCAGCTCCTCCTCCTTCTTCAGAAGGGGAACCTGAGCGATCCGCTTCAGATAGGCGCCAAGGGCGTCGTCTGAAACCCGGTTATAAAAATCCGAGAAAGACCGTTTCGCCACCTTATTTCACTCGCGCATGAAGACGACGGCCATTTGTCGCGTAGATACACTGCGTTATAGCGGTAAAGTCTAACACAGTGTTGTGGGAGTTGTCAAAAACACGACGGTGTGGCGTCTTTCCTCCCGACCACAACCTCGGTTCCCCGTCCGATGCCGAGGAGCCGGGATGCATCCCCCTGATTCGCGAAGATTTCCAGATAGTCGGCGCTTCCAATGACCGCGCCAAGGGCAGCAGCGGCGACCTGGCCGTAGCAGGCAACAATTGGAATCTCCAGGCCGGCAACAGACACCACGTATGCTGCAGGAGAATCCCCGGCCGTCAACCGTTCCAGATCAACGTGGGCAATGTTCGTTACCAGGTTGCCGAACCGATCGATATGGAGGATTTCCCCCCTGATCGATGAGGTCCCGGACAGCGCCGAGCGCGGAACCGCGAAACGGACATAGTCGTCGATCGGTTTGCCAAAACAGGCGGGCTCAACCCCGAGCGACAGATGGCCCGCTACGGGCGCGAACAGGTCGCGTCCATGAAAGGTGGCGCTGACCGGCTGCAGGAAATACCGGGTCGCAGTAAGAGCCCTGACCTGCGACCCCGCTTTCTCCGCCAGCGGAGCCAGGAGGCCGTTGTCCGGGCCGATGAACAGGTGGCCGCCGCAGGCGACCAGGATCGGCCGGCGAGGCCCGCCGACCCCCGGGTCAACCACCGCAATATGGATCGTGCCGGGGGAAAAGTAACGGTAGGAGGTAATGAGCAGAAATGCCGCCTCGGTGGCGTCGTACGCTTGGCCGCCATGACACAGATCGACAAGCGCGACATCGGGGTTGATCCCAAGAACGACCCCTTTCATGATACCAACAAACGGATCGCTCAACCCGAAATCGGTCAGTAAGGTGATGACTCGCCGCGTATCGCTTCTCATTCGGTCCTCAGACTTTCATCAGAAGGCCGGTCGCTTCGGCAACGATTGTCCCGTCCTCCTGCTCGGCCCACGCCTTCACACTGACGGTCCTCGCATCCTCCTTCAGAATCTGGCCATAAAAGACCAACAGTTTTCCGATGGCGGCCGGGCGCCTGAGCCTCATCTCAAATTTGGTCGTCACGGCCATGATCTGCCGCAAGTAGGCTCCGTTCACCATCACCTCATCGAGAATCGTGGCAATGATCCCCCCGTGTAGGATATCTCTCCAACCCTGAAAGCGCTTTGGCGGGGTGAACTCCGTCCGGATCCGATCGTCGCCGATCAGCTCGAAATGGAGGTGCAGGCCGTCCGCGTTCTGCTTGCCGCAGACAAAACACATCTGATCGTCTTCATAATCCATGGGTTGTTCCTGCGCTTTTCCGTTGACTTTTCAGGGTTGACCCTTTACAAATAAGGATTGTACGAAGTTTGCTGCCAGTCATGCCGAAGTGGCGGAATTGGTAGACGCGCTGCGTTCAGGGCGCAGTGGGCGTACGCTCATCGGGGTTCGAGTCCCCGCTTCGGCACCACATCTTATCATAGAGTTAGCTTCCACTCCCCCACTAATCCTATTACCTCAACACGGTCCGGTATGCCCGTCGTTCGTTGGCTGAGCCGCTTCACCGCTTCCTGCCTGAAGGTCCCCCGCTGTTTCGCCCCTTTCAGTCTCGGTTCGGTAAGGTCCTGCTCGAAGCTTCGGGTCGGTTCGTGGCAGGTTTCAGAACACCTTGACAACTCCTCGAAAACCGGGAACGATTACCACCGCCGTATGAGATTTGAGGACCGCGATATACCTTGATCATACGCCGAAAAGTCCCCCCCCGAAAAGTTCCCCTTGATTCCTTCCGCTCCAAGATGTAATCTCCAGAAAAGTAAATTCCCATGAAAGCGCTCGCGTGAGAGGCTTGAGAGGCCTGAATGTCAGCTTCATGGAAGGTCTGGAGTCCGGTCGTGGTAGATTCCCACCCGAATCGCGCTGTTGATGATCGCTTCCGCATTTCAATGTTCATGAACCTTGTATGTCCACTAAGGAGGTCAATATGTCTTGCCAGTGCTTCATCATTCCCACCAATGTGCTTGAGCGCTTTGCCAAGGACAAGACGTTGTCGCAGGAACAGCGCAAATGCTTTGCCGATGCGGCGCAATTTGAGAAGCATTGGCGCCAGGTCCGAACCGCCCATGGCAAGCTGTCTGCAGCCGCCGGTGCCATCCTCCCAAGCGGCATCCAGGTTGCCGCGCCACCCGCGGTGACCGTCGCCGACTGCAACCACGGGACGACGCTACCGGGCACACCCGTACCGGCAAGTACCGCCGACGCGACGGCCAAGCGCACCTTTGTCGAAACCAGGGCGGTCGCCGATTTTTATCAGAATGTGTTCGGGCGCAATTCGGTGGACAACGCCGGAAAGACGCTGATGTCGTCCATTCACTTCAGCGTCAAGTACAACAACGCGTTCTGGAACGGAACCCAGATGACGTACGGTGACGGCGACGGCAACATCTTCATCGACTTCACCAAGGCCAACGATGTCATCGGACACGAACTCACCCATGGTGTCACCCAGTTCAGTGCCCAGCTCGCCTATGCCAACGAAGCCGGCGGGCTCAATGAGAGCATTTCAGATGTGTTCGGTTCGATGTTTCGGCAGTGGCGCGCCAACCAGAATGTGACCCAGGCCGACTGGCTGATTGGCAAGGAAATCATGGGTCCGGGAGCGGTTGCGAAGGGCTACACTTGCCTGCGCGACATGGCAAATCCAGCAGCCAAGCATTGCCTCGCGCCGCAGCCGACCAATTATTCGCAATACAAGAACGGGATGGACCCTCACTACAGCAGCGGCATTCCCAACTTTGCCTTCTACAAGGCGGCGAAGGCGATCGGCGGGAAGAGTTGGGAAAAAGCCGGCAAGATATGGTACGCTGCGTTGACCGACTTCGCGCCGCGACCGAACATGAAGATGAAAGCCTTTGCGAACCGTACCCGCACGCTGGCGAAGACGATGTTTCCTGGCGATCCTTCTGTATTTGCTGCCGTCAACAGCGCCTGGATCGCCGTCGGCCGCTAGGTGCGCAGCCCCGGGTGAGCTGCACGAAATGGATCTGCTCGTAGTTGAACGTATTGGCGGCCTCGCAGGCTTCGGGGGCCCAGGCGCGCATGTCAGGAGCCGGGGCCAAGTCGCAATCGCCCGCTTGTCCGAGGCGGACCGACGAGCGGTGGAAGAACTGTTCAGGACGCGCGGCGACTCCAGGCCCTCGGCGGTGCGCGATGGCTTCAGTTACCGGATTTCACGCACAACCAGCGCAGGCTCTGAAACCATCGAAGTGCCAGAGTCAATGGTGCCCGCGTCGCTTGTAGGTTGTGTCAAGGACGAGCTGATCTAGCAGCTCTGTCGGTCAATGTGGCCGAGAAAGCGGTGGGAGCTCACCATTCCCCTGTGGCCACGAGCCTTGAGAACATGGCCACCTTATGCCGAGCCACCAAACGAGCCAAAGAGGCGGAAGCTCAAGAGTCGCGTGCGGCACGCATTCTGGCCCTCAAGCGATGAAATGACCGATTGGAGAGACCGACATCAGCCCGAGAAGGTGCCGGTACGCCCGTAGGGACGCCCGCGACTTCTCGCTGCCCCTCCCTCTGTACCGCTACAGCACGGTCTGCCATCATCCCAATTTATTAGCATCACCACTGCTTTAGAGAAGAGACGTCCGCCCTCATTTAGGTGCGTGGCCGAGGGCGCGGATAGCGGCCCTGGTAGTGCGGAATGGGCCGATGAAGCGATCCTTCTTGAAGTCCTCCAGCGCGAGATCGATGTTTAGAGGGGAGTCGGAAAAACGAAGGCCCGGCGCAACATGAACAGTTGCGCCGGGCCTTCTGATTGTCAGGTTATGCTACTAACTGCCAGCGATTTCTTGCGAGATTAAAATGCGGCATCGATCGTCGTCGCTTCTCTGTTTCCTGTTCCGCCAATGCCACGAGCAGTCTCCTTGCACGTTCACCGTCTTTTGCTGCAGTGACGATGGCGCGTGCCAACTTATCCGCCGCGGGACTAAGGTGCGTAGTCGTCCCCCTCTCTACTCGATTTACATGACTGGCTGTCTCCTTCAGCAAAGCGGCAAACTCATTCTGAGAAAAACCAGCATTCTTTCGTAAGAATCTGATTTCCTCTCCCTTCAGTAGCTCTGGCTTACCTATGAGATGTTCGGCGATTACGCTGTGAAGCTCGACGATGCGAGGGATAATTGGATATTCACTCTTGCACCGTGAGCACCGACAAACAAGGATACCGGACAGGCGTATCCCACTCAGTCCACTCAATCCATAGTTGTATGGAGTCTTAATGGTTGCCGTTCGCTGCTTTATGTTGGCCCCACACTCTTCGCACTTCTCCAGCGTCGACGTTGAGCGTTGTCCTGAATATGCAAACATCAGCGCTCCCCCCTTAACCCCTTATTGTCTTAACTTGCTACGACTGTCACGATGATCAGGTTGTCGTCAACCTCGACCACACAGGTCGCTTTTTTCCCATCTACCGATGTTCCTGCGATATTATATCTCCATAATTCCCTTGGCTGGCTATGTTCGACAATTCGGCCATAGCGAATTATATACTGTATGTCATTAGCGTCGAGACGCCTCTGTATCATTCGTTTTTGGGCATGGGGAAGAATCGCAACGTGGCCGTCATTCCATAATCTCTTGATTCGCTGGAATGCGGCTTTATAATTTTGAGGATCTTCGAGAGGTATAACTTGTCCCACAGATGTGATCCCCCAGAGACTCCATTGGGCGATCTATCACCTCTAACTTCTTTCTGGGCATAGTTGATATAATATCAATATCGGCGTGTCAAGACAATAATCAAGTACAATAATGCAAGCACCGTATCGTCGGTCTCGACATGCTATTTTCTGTACACTGAGCCACTACCCAAGGAGGGCGAAGCAGCGGCCTCGGGGTAGCCTTCGTGGGCGCTCCAACGGACCGCCCGTGGGGTCAGTGAACTGCGTACGTTAGTGACCCGGATGGACACCTCATCGAACTCGCTCAGTCTCTCGCGGAGGTCTCAGGAATGAATGACAAGCTACCCAAGACGGATGAAGAGTGGAAGGCGCGGCTGACGCCGGAGCAGTTTTATGTCTGTCGGCAACAGGGGACTGAACGGCCGTTTTCTGGTGAATACTACGACTGTAAAGAAGACGGGACGTACCAGTGCGTCTGTTGCGGCAATGAACTGTTCGGCTCCGACACCAAGTTCGACTCGGGGACCGGGTGGCCCAGCTTCTGGGCCCCTCTTGCGCCAGAACAGATCAACACGGCGGAAGATGCCAGTCTGTCAATGCGGCGCACCGAGGTACAGTGCAGCCGGTGCGTGGCGCACCTGGGCCACGTCTTTCACGACGGCCCACCGCCGACGCACTTGCGCTACTGCATCAATTCTGCCGCGCTGAAACTGGTCAAAGATAGGGTCAGGCGAACGACGTTCACACCAGGCGCTCAGCGGCACCTTCGCTAGGACTGGCCCTCCTGTGGACGCGCGATGAGCGCGGGCGAGACCACCGTCCGCCCCGGTTCAAAGGGATAGCGTGGGCTCAAGAGCGGCTTGTAGTCGGCCGGGAGCGGGATCGGAAAAGTAGCGAGCTCCCACACTCCAGCGCCCATTCGCATCAATCCAAGACCAAAGCCCGCAAGGAAGCCGGTCGGAATCCCAATAAGCGGACCCTGCTCTCGCGCCTCATAGCAGATCGTCTTCGGCCATTCGATGAATAGCCCAAGGGTCAGGTTCGTCACACCTCTCAAAGCCTTCTGGCCGGGTGTAGAGGCGGCCAGCTCTCCGGCAACCGCCTGAGCGGTGAGAGCCGTCGATAGCGCAAGCGCAAGCACACCAACCCGCAAGGTCCTTTTCATGAGCGCCTCCAACAGGTTTCGGGAGCCGCCCTGCAGCCTCTAAAGCGCATGGCGCAGACTGCCCCCTCGAGATTGATGATGACAGGGTAAGGCGGGTGCACTCCCGCCTACCTCCTCGGTTCTGATTCTCTCGCAAGTTGCTTGACCTGCTGGGGCGACACATAGAATCGCCCACCGCAGGTATAGTTGGTCCCGGCGACCAACTCTTCCCGAATAACCTCGCTGGTCCCCATGGTCAGCCCGTAGACCGTCCCGCCAAGCGCCACCGTCGCAGCGCACGTGACAAGCTTGAGCGGTGCCGTGATAACGGTCGCAATCACGCTGATCGCGCCGGCGGACAGATCTGCCCCTACCGTGGTCTCCTCGGCCCTTGCCCAGGACGCCGCCGCCATCTGCACCAAGAGGCACAGCGCAAGGGGCGCTGCCAGTCGTCTGATAGGTCTCATGCTGTTACCCTCCCGACTCCGAAGCCATCCA
>JAHFDH010000123.1 GCA_023249055.1 Candidatus Methylomirabilota bacterium | reverse complement strand
TATTCTGAAGCGGGGTCCCGTTGCCGCGATCCTCCCGAAAAAAGCTGCCGGCGAGAAAAAGCGACGAGGCCAGGGAAGGGGTATACTCTACCCGGCCGTTAAAGGTCTTGTCGCTGGAGTTCGCATTGACATCTATCTTTCCACGCTGATCCTTTCGAACGATCTTGTATCCGTCAGTATCAAAGAAGCGACCTTCAAGAGAAACACCCCATGGGCCTGTGACATGACTCATCAGCAGGTCGGCGTCTACGGTATCTCGCGTGCCGACATCGAGCTTGGCTTGAGCGGCCTGCGCTTCCGGCCGCCTGGTGATAATGTTGATGACCCCGCCCAGCGCATAATTGCCCCAGACACCCGAGCCTCCGCCACGCGTCACCTCAATGCGCTCGATGCTCTCCAGCGGCACCTTGCTCCAGTAAACCCAGCCGCCGAACGGATCGTTAAGCGGGACCCCATCCAACAGTACCAGTGTCCGACTCACCCCGCTGGGCCCGATGCCGCGCAGGGAGACGCCCTGAGTTGTCGGATGGGTAACCAAGCTGCTGCTCCGCCGGAACAGACTGAACCCAGGGATCTGCCGCAGCAGGTCGTCTACAGACCTGGCCGGCGACTGCTTGATCTCCTCCCGTGTGATGACCGTCACATTGGCCGGGACGTCCCGCAACTGCTGCTCGACTCGACTGGCGGAGACCACAACCGGCTCAAGACGGGCCGCTTCCCCGGCATCACCCGGCGCCGTCGAGTCGGTATCGGCTGCCCACGCAACCGGAGACCGCAGCGCGAGAACGGCAAGAACGATCAGCCCGGCTACAGCGATGATGATCGAATGCGACCAGGACGTTACCTTACCTGTCGGCGTCATTCCTCTTCTTGCCCCCTCGCGTCAGACGTGCGTATCGCCTCATCTCAGGAACTGCTCTTCAACGGATCGCTTCTTGAACAGCCAGGTCCACTCGCCCTTATCGACCAAAATCGCATTGGGGATCGGCTCTCCAAAGTTTTGGGCCATGGAAAAGGTATAGGCCCCGGCATTGAACACCGCAAGCAGATCGCCCGGCTTCATGGATCCGCTGACCAGCGAGAGCGGAACGGGCTCCGACGGCGTACAGAGGAAATCGCCGACATGGTATACGGTTCGTCCCGGTGACACCTGGCACGGCATGACGACATATTCGGCGTTTTCGCGAGGCGGCAAGATATTCCGGCCCGCATCCACCAGGACCCAGCGTCTGTGGGCTGTTCGCTTACATACCAGGACACTCGTCAGGCACGCGGCGGCGTCGTTCACCAGATATCGTCCGGGCTCAACGATCACCTGTCGGTCGCCAGGCAGACCGATCAGCGGATGCAGCATCTCACGTATAAACTGCTGGAACGTCCACCCCTGCGCCTCCATGAGATAGCGACTGCCGAATCCGCCTCCGAAGTCGAGGATGGGGATCCGAATTCCAAGATCGGCTTCCACTCGTCGAAGAAACTTCACCGCCGCAGCCACTTGGGCCCGATGCGCATCAGGCGTGTATTGCCTTGTGTAGCCGTGGCAATGCACCGCCTGAAGAGAGAGGAAACGCGATGTGACGATTTTTCGCACCGCGTCTGCCGCCTCGCCGCTGGGCACGTCAAAACCAAACTTTGATCCGGGAGGGGTAAACGGGCCACGGAGGCGCCGTGACAGGAGTGGATTGATCCTGATGCCCACCTCAATCGTCCTTCCGAGTCGTCGACCCAAGTCCTGAAGAAACGCGATCTCCGACGGCGACTCGACATTGATAAGCGGTACCTCATCAATGACCGCACGCTCCAGAAATTCCGGCCGCTTGGCCGGACCGTTCACGATCACCTGGGCCGGGGAAAAGCCGATCCGCCTGGCCAGCAGGTACTCATATTCGGACATCACCTCGACATTCAACCCGGCCTTCTGGACCAGCTCCGCAACTCCCGCCAGATAGCAGGCCTTCAATGCAAAGTGGACGCGGATCGGCCAGGCGAACGCATCGGCAGCGGCGGCAACCTCTGCGATGTTGTCGCGCAAGCGCGCTGCTGAATAGACCAGGAGCGGCGTGCCGAGCGGTTTCGCAATCTCCCGGCAGGACAGGCGTTCGATCCATACCTCCCCGCTGTCCGCATGGAACGGGCCCTCCTGTCCGAGGAGGCGGCGTGTGGCTATTGATGCGAAACGGCGTTGGTCCAGAGTCATGCGTGTTGTCATACCGTTGTCCCAGCGTCCAGACATGCCTGCTCGATCTCGGCGGCAGCGCGCGTGAGCCGATTGTAGCACGCCGACCGGCTTTGTCCACGCGAGAAGACCGTGCAGATCGGCCTCCCCTGCGCGATCTGCTCCCTTTCGAGCGGCAGATCTCGAACACCTCGATCGAACCACCACTGTGGATCACGGAAGATGAGGGTGTGCGAGGCGAAACGAATGGCCTTGCCGAAGTAGCCGACGTCAGAGGACGCAGCAAGGTCAAAGTCAGGAAGTCTCCCCCGACAGGCGTCGAGATGTGTCTTGAAGATATTCAGGCCATAGGCCCATTCTACCAGTTCCATCGAGGCGGTATAGCGAGGGTTAACCTCAAGTGGATACGCGGTCTTCCCCTTCAGGATGAAATCGATCCCGTTCACGCCCACAAGATGAAACTCGCGGGTCACGGCGCACGCGATCTGCTTCATGCTTTCGACCAGGTCGCTCCATGCGACCTGCCCCGCTTCGATGGGCCCGAGGAGGCTCCCACAGTAACGAAAGCCGTCCGCCCCGAACTCACTCCTGCCGATAAGCTGCTCGGAGATGCCCAACAGGCACGCATCCTGACCATCTGCAGCGAACACCGCGCCGCATGGCAGGCCATCCAGGTATTCCTGAAGAAAATAACCAGGTTCAACGCGATCCCCAGGCAGATGAACGGCGATTCCATGACCGCCGCCGCTTCGCAGCGGTTTGCGCAGCCATGGAAGGTTGAACTCGATCTTGGGAAGTCGTGGGCCGAAAGCGATGTTGGGCGCGGGAATACCGACTTGCGCCAGAAACTCGAAGAACCTGACAGGATCTCTCACCGATTTCAGGACAGCAGGGCTGTTACCCAGGATTGGCTTCCCACCGGCCACTCGGTTCACCACCGACGGATAGTTTTCCAGGTTTGCAACATAGGCAAGAGCAGTAAACGGCAGGTCTGAGGACGCCATAATCAGGTGGCGGGGATCATACGGAAGATTCAGATCCCGCTTGATCGAGCGATGCGGGCATAGCAGCCCCAGATCGAAATCTCCGAAGTAGTCGACCGCAATGGGCCGATACTCCAGTCCGCTCCGAACCACCGACTCCACCAGGCCGCGCGCGCTGACTCCCGCAATCAGGATATCCACCGATTCCTCTTTCTGTCGAGGCGGGGGCAAGCAGCAGCAGGTTATGTGGTGTGTGGGACCGGTCTTATTCCGGGAGGAATATGCTTACAGGATCCGATCATCTGCGATGACGGTTGCTCACAACCTAATTCTTCAACGCCTGCACCATCTTTGTCACCGTCTGCTTCGCATCACCGAACACCATCATCGTATTGGGCAGCACGAAGAGCTCATTGTCGATGCCTGCAAAGCCGGCGCTCATGCTGCGCTTGAGCACGATGACCGTACGCGCCTCCTCCACATTCAGGACCGGCATTCCGTAGATCGGACTCGACGGGTTAGTCTTTGCGGCCGGATTGACTACGTCGTTCGCGCCGATGACAATTACCGCGTCCGTCTTGGAAAACTCCTCGTTGATATCCTCAAGGTCGAAGATGTGGTCATACGGGACGTTGGCCTCGGCCAGCAGTACGTTCATGTGGCCCGGCATGCGGCCCGCCACCGGATGGATCGCGTACTTGACCGTGACGCCGTCCGAATCCAGCAGGTCGGCTAACTCTCGCAGGGCATGTTGGGCCTGAGAGACCGCCATTCCGTAACCGGGAACGACGATGACTCGTTGCGCGTTCCGCAGGACGGTTACCGCATCATCGATCGTCCCCTCATTGACACTCCCGCCGACAGACGCGGCCGCCGCCCCTGGGGCGGTCTCAGCTACCGAACCGAAGGCCCCGAAGAGCACATTGGCAAAGGAACGGTTCATGGCCTTGCTCATCATGATCGACAGGATAAATCCAGAGGCCCCATCAAGGGCACCGGCAATAATCAAGATGTTGTTCGACAGGACAAATCCCGTAGCCGACGCGGCCAGGCCGGCATAGGAGTTCAGCAGGCAGATGATAACCGGCATATCCGCTCCACCGATGGGCAGCACCATAAGTACGCCGATCAGGAAGGCCAGCCCCAGCATGATGTAAAATAAGATCGGATAACCCGGAGTAAACAGCCAGGCAATGTACAGCGCCAGCGCGAGCCCAAAAAGGGAGATATTCGATTGGTTTTGAAACTTATAGGTCACCGGAACCTGGGTAATATATCCCGACAGCTTCCCGAAGGCCATGAGGCTACCCGTAAAGGTCAGGGCCCCGAAAATAACTTCAAATCCGACAGGCACCGTCTTGAGGAGCTCCATCTCTGCGCCATGGCGGTAATATTCGGATATCCCGACAAACGCCGCCGCCAATCCTCCGAACGCGTGGGAGAGCGCAATCCGCTCCGGCATCGCCGTCATCGGCATGAACACCGCCATAGCTCCCCCGATGGCCGATCCGATGATCATCCCGATGATAATCCATTCGTAACTGACGATATCCTGGTGAACAAGCGTCCCCACAATGGCAAGAAACATCCCCGCCGCGGCGAAGAAATTGCCCCGCCGAGCCGTTTCCGGAGAGCCCAGGTCCTTCAGGCCCAGAATAAAGCACGCCGATGCGATGAAGTAGGTAAGCTGTATCAGTGTGCCGCTCACGACTTCTTTCCTTCCTTCTTCTTGAACATCTTCAGCATCCGATCCGTAATCATGAAGCCGCCAACCACATTAATCGTGGCCGCCGTGACCGCAATAAAACCCAAGGTCGTACTGACCGGATTGTAATGGGCGCCCGCCGCCACCAGCGAGCCGACCAGCGAAATACCCGAGATCGCGTTCGTCGCAGACATCAGGGGCGTGTGAAGCAGCGGCGGGACCTTTGAGATGACCTGAAATCCAAGAAACGCGGCCAGCATGAAGATATAGAAGGCAAACAGCAGCTCAGCTTGCATGGGATTCCCCTTTCCGGGACAGCAGTTCCCTGACCTTCGGCTGCACAATCTCTCCTCCCAGAGTGATCACGCACCCTTGGGTAATCTCCTCCTGGAGATTGAGCTTCAGTCCGCCGTCGCCCATCAGGTGCAAAAGAAGCTTCTCCATGTTGCGCGAGTACATCTGGCTCGCGTGAACGGCCAGCCGGCTCGGGAGGTTCAGGTGACCAAGAATCGTCACCCCATATTTGACTGTTTCGGTCCCTGGCTCGGTCAGGGCGCAGTTGCCGCTCTGCTCCGCTGCAAGGTCCACGATCACCGACCCGGGCCTCATGGCCTGGACCATCTCTTCTGTGATCAGGATGGGCGCCCGCTGGCCGGGGATCAGCGCTGTCGTGATGCAGACGTCAGATTTGGCGACGTGCCGGTGTAGCAGCTCCGCCTGTCGCCGTTTGTACTCATCGGACAGCTCCTTCGCATACCCGCTGGCCGTCTGCGCATCCTCGGCGATGTCTACCTCAACGAACCGCGCTCCTAGACTTTCTACCTGCTGCCTTACGACCTTTCGTGTGTCAAACGCCTCTACCGCGGCGCCAAGCCGCCTTGCGGTGGCGATGGCCTGAAGCCCGGCGACACCGGCGCCCAAGATCAGTACTTTTGCCGGGGCAATCGTCCCCGCTGCGGTCATCAGCATGGGGAAGAACTTCGGCAGCGTGTACGCAGCCATGATGACTGCATAGTAGCCCGCAATGGTCGCCTGCGAACTGAGGACATCCATCATCTGGGCCAGCGTCGTCCGAGGAATGCTGTCTACCGCAATCGCGGTAATCTTGCGGGCGGCAAGTGTATGAACGAGGTCCTGGTTGACCAGCGGATAGAGCAAGCTGATGATCGTCGTACCTTCCCGAATCTTCAGTAATTCCGCGGCGGTGGGCCGTTGGACCTTGATGATGACATCCGTGGCGGCAAGCAGCGCTTCGGCTGAGGGCTCTATCGTA
>JAHFDH010000122.1 GCA_023249055.1 Candidatus Methylomirabilota bacterium | reverse complement strand
CGGTCGTTAATGAGAAGATTCAACAGGCCGCTGATCAGGCTTAACAGGATTGCCCCGAACACTGCGGACCAGAAGCCGTGTACCTCGAACCCCTGGATCATCAGCGAGACAAGTTTCAGCAAAGCGGCGTTGAGCAGCGGGATAAACAGTCCCAGCGTCATGATCGTGAGTGGAAGCGTCAAGAGCAGAATCACAGGCCGCACCACGGCGTTGACGATTCCGAGGAAGAAGGCGGCAGACAGTGCAGGCAGGACCCCTCGCACCTCGATGCCGGGGATGACGGTCGACACGATCAGGAGGGCCAGCCCGTTAAGAAACAGACGGATGAGAAATCCCATCACTCGCCCCTCCTAGTGTGTCTACAACCCATTTTACCTGTAATTGGTGGCACGCGCTGTGCCTGGCCAAGAAACGAGCATAGCAAGGCGCGGCCCCTTGGGGCCGACCGAGGCGTACATTGTCAGGTACGTCGCAGGGAGCACTCTGGGGGCTAGTAACGCCGCTAGGCGAAGTTAATTGGACCGGCAATTAACCGAACTCACCGCGGAGGTACCGTTCTCGGGCGTCGAGCCGCATCCGTTTGCCGCTGGTCGTCTTGCTGAGGGTTCCCGGCGCAATCAGCAGCACCCGATCGAGCACTGTCCCGCCTGCCGGCCGATAGAGCTCATCTACTCGCGAGCGGATCTCTCGCAACAAGGTTTCCTGGAGCGACTCATGGCAGTGTGGGTCGGCAAGTTCGACCACTGCCACGATCCGCTGCGTTCCGGATCTCGCGTCGGTGACGCCGAAGACGATGCTTCGACCAGGCCTGACCCCCTCAACGGTCTCTATCACCTCTTCCAGATGGGCCGGGGCGTAGTTGCGGCCACCCTTGATCACGATCTCCTTCAACCTCCCGGTAATGTATAGCTCTCCTGCTGAGTCGATCATCCCCTCATCACCGGTGTGCAGCCACCGTTGTCCCTCTCGTTCGCGAATTACCTGCGCGGTCGCCCCCTGGTCTCCAAAATAGCCGTCCATGAGGCTCGGTCCTGCAACAATCACCTCGCCAAGGCGCCCTGCCTGGAGCCGGTTGCCTTCGGCGTCAATGATTCGAATGTCAACACCCTGCAGCGGTCGTCCCACCGACACCCACTCTTCGCCCCGCTGCCTGCAGACCCGATAGCGTGCTGTGAGATCGGGGAAGGAGACGGCGAGCGCCATCTCCGCCAGCCCATAGACCGGAGAGAGTGCTTCCCGACGAAGACCGAACTGTTCGAATTCGCGTTGAAACGCTTCCATCGCCTGTACCGTAACCGGTTCGGAGCCGTTCATCAGGACTCGAAGGCTGGAGAGGTCGAGCGGGCTCCCCTGTCCGTAGCCCGGGTAGTGCGTAAACCGTCTGGGAGCAATTCGACACATCCGCGCGAGTCGTCCGATCGCGGAATTGTTCGCAACCGAGATCGTAGCCCTGAACTGATGGAGCGCCCAAATCCAACGGATCGGATCGCGGGTAAAATCGGTGGGCGACATCAGGTAGGCTTCCATGCCGAGGGCAACGGATCCCAGTGTCACCCCAATCAGCCCCATATCGTGGTACAGCGGCAACCAGGAGACCACCTTGTCGTCCGGTCTCGGTTGGACTGCTTCCCCGAACGCCCGGATGTTAGCCAGGATTGCTCGATGACTGAGCATTACACCCTTCTGGACGCCGGTTGATCCGGAGGTAAATTGAATCAGTGCCGTCGCGTTGCCGTCCAGGCTCGGCGGCCGAAACCTGGCGGTTCCGCTTACGAGGTCGGACGCCGCCACAAAGGCTGGGGCTTTACGGAGGAACCGCGCGGCCGCATAACACACGGGACCGAACGCTCGTTCGGCGATTACCACGGCAGGTTGGGAGGTCTGGCAGATGTGGACCTGCTGGTCGACGTAACGGCTAAGGCGCTGAAGCCTTTCCAGTACGGCCATAAGAGGCCGCCCCGCGTTCCGCCCCTGTCGCCAGCGTTGAGCGAAAGGCTGTTGCGCGAGCCGGTCGATCACCCATTTGACGGGGGCATACGTGTGGGTCGCCGTCGCCGCAGCCAAAGTGCGCAGCAGGCCTCTCGGGAGGAGAACGGGCGGGTATGTCGGAACGGCCACAGCGCCCGCCAGCCAGGTACCGAACAGGGCTTGCAGGATCGGTCGTCCGGTGGGAAGCATGATAAGGACGCGGTCCCCCGGTCGAACCCCGAGTTCCTGGAGCAGCGCCGCCACCCGCTCGGCTTCCTGGTACAATCCGGCGAACTGAATCGGCTCGTCGGTGTCGGTACCGTGGAGCAGATAGCACCAGGGCGTATCCGCGCGATCTTCTGCCTGGTAACGTACGAGATCGCCGATTGTGGCCGAAACCCGGAGAGCGGCGAACACAGAGGAGTCGAAAAGACCGGGTGTCGAGGCGGATTTTGTCATCGTCACGTATCCACGCAGGGCGTATCAGAATCCGACACTGAAAGGTCGTTGATGCCCGTTTTGAGGTTGGGAAATGAAGTTGACTAAGCTTGCATAGCATACTATCCTCGACCTGGCAAGACATTGTCGGCGGGAAATACCCCATATGACCGCATGGGAAGGGTGGTGATGGTTGCATTTGTTCGATCGTCCGATTCAAGGCAGATTCATCCGCTGTTGCAGGAACTTGCCGTGGTCCGGACGATGCTTGGTCGACTCGAAGCCAAACTGCGGGAGAGCGATGCCGAACATTTCCCCCAGGAGGATGATCGGGGGCTTCGCCTCGCGCTGCAGCGTATCGGTGACGACCGGTTGACTCATTTGGCGCTGGACTATGCTGTCTGTGTTCGGGGGCTTACTGCGCCGATGGTATCGCGCGCCTGGCAGGGGGAGTTGGCGGAGGAGGCGGAAGAGGTGTACCGTCTCTTCGTGAGCCGCTTGCAGCGGCTGGAGCGCCTGGCTGGGTCTCCCGTGGGACGGATGTGGCTGCGGCTACAGGCCGCGCTTCGTCGCGTCTTTCGTACGCCTTCTCAGTCTGGGCGCGTGACTGCGGTGACGGAGAAAGGCGATCGTGGACGGTCGCGCTGAACCGATCATTCCGGCCGGGATGACCGTTCGGGCACAGTCGAAGAAGTGGAGCGCGTGATCGTGGCGGAAACGACATCGGAACGATGATAGGAAAACTGATCCGGTGGCTGATCGTTTTTCCGCTGTTGGGCCTTTTGCTCTATGTCGGCCATCCATTCCTCCTGAGAGCCATGGGTCGTTACCTGATCACGGAGGATCGTCTTCAAAAGGCCGAGGCGATCGCGGTCCTGGCAGGAGATGGAGGAGTCGCTCGCACGCTCGAGGCTGTCAGACTCTACCAGGACGGTTATGCGCCCAGGATTATCCTGACCCATCAGCGTCTCCCGAAGGGGTACGAAGCGTTGGCGCGGCTGGGCATTACTGTTCCGGAAGAGCGAAATATCCAGTGGATGGTCCTCAAGGCGATGCGGGTGCCCGCCACCGCTGTCCTTCAAGTCAGTGAGCGAGCCGACAGTACTGAAAGCGAGATGGTCTACCTCGTACGCCTGCTTAAAGAACATCGGATAGGAACAGTGATTCTAGTGACGAATAGATCGCACTCGACAAGGGCTAGTAAGATTATTGCGCGAGTCTCCAGAGGAACGATCACGATCATCAGCCGGCCCACTCGCTATGACACCTTTGATCCGGAGGGATGGTGGCGTTCTCGCGCTGATGCGAAAGAGGTCCTGCTGGAATATGCAAAACTGCTCGATTATCTCGTACAACCGGTCGGGGCCGGCCTCACCGGCTGGTTCGGTGATGGGAGTTCTTCAACCGTTCCGGTCGAGACGACTTTTTGATCATCGGGCGTCCAGTCCGGTCTCAACTACAGAGTACAACCGTTGATGAGGGGAGGGAGAGACGATGCAAGAGAAGCGGGGGATGTTGGACTCAATTTGGGGAGCGCTGGGATCGAACAGTGAGGAGCCGACGCGGTCAACTCCAATCGTGGAGATGCCGACCAATAATGCGTTTGTCGTCGGCGAGAAGATTCAGATTCGTGGGGATCTGTCCGGCGAAGGCGATCTTCAGCTTATGGGTGGGTTTCACGGGACGATTGATCTTACAGGAACGATTGTTATCGGAGAGTCGGCCCAGGTGGAGGCCGACATCGCGGCGACGAACATCATTGTCGGCGGCCACGTGAAAGGGAATCTGATCGCAAGTGGACGAGTCGATCTTTTGCCGACGGGCAGTGTGACCGGTAACGTGAAGACGGGTAGCATCGCCGCCGCCGAGGGCGCCTCCTTAAAGGGTGAGATTGAGATCAATCGCCGTCAGGTCCCGGGTCAGATGGAGAAGGATCGGATCGGTTTAACCTAGTCTGAGAAGTCCGGTTGCCCTCAGCTCTTGGCAGTACGCGTGATGAGGTGGACGCACAGGGCAAAGTTGTAGGGCGTGGGAAGGACCGATTCACTCTCGGCCGCCACCCCCTCCATATGTACGCCCACCCCTATCGGTAAGCAGGGTAACGGGTAGTCGACACCCTGCTGGCGGGGCCAGCCTCCGCACCGCCTCCGCGATCTCCATTGTGGCTCTCCCCGCCCCCGGCCGTTCCCCCGCGATCCGTGTTCCCTCGCCAGGATCGACCGCTGGGCGGCCGCCGTGTCAGCCGTGGTGGCTCGCCGGGCCCCGCCGCTCGCCCCACCGACGCGGAGCAGACGGCCCACGGGGCCGACCGACCCCTGCACCGTTCGTCCCGAGATCCCACTCTAGCCCGCTGCCCGGCACTGCTCTACCGGATTCGAAATGGCCTGGCGGAGGTGTTCAACTCTTGACAAATGTGGCCACTGCGGACTATTGTAGCGGCCAGTGTTGAGAGTCAAGATTCAAGAAGGCGGATTGCGAATGCTGGCCGCCGAGCATCCGCAGTTCCGTAACTTTATCGTTGTTTCGCTGCTGGCCCATCTGGTGTTTATCGGTCTGCTCAGCGCCACGCAGCGGCCCGCCCGACTACCTGCCGATCGGCCGCTCCAGGTCCGGATTGTCGATCGACCGGTTCGGGCGCAGACTGTGCCATCGCCTGATCAAAGAACGCTCGGGAAAGTTACCGCGCGCGCACATCGGCTCGCAAAGAGGGCGCGTCCGCGGAGAACGCGGGACAGTTCGCACATCCCACGCCTCGCATCGGCTTCCCCTCGCAGAACCGTCAGTTCGCGGCCGCCGTCTACGGTAGAGGCGAGACCGGCCGCCCCTTCGACCCCTGCCCGTCAGGCTGCGCTGACCCCGTGGACGCCGCCACCCCTGCGGACATTGCAGGGCGCGGACGTCACCCCAAGCCCGAAGACGACTCATGTAGAGCCGCTTGAGGGCGATGGTGCCGGTGGATCGACTCGTCCATCCAATCTCAGAGGTCAACTGGCCAGCCTGTGGAAAAGCCTCGATGCCGGGCAATACCCCGGCCAGGGGGCTGATGCGGCGGGGGAGGTGGACGATACAGGTTCTCCTGGAGGGCCGACGGTCTCGCTGGACAGCCAGGATTCCCGGTTTGCGTCCTATCTGATGGGGGTAAAAAGGCGGATTGAGACTGTCTGGGCGTACCCCCCGGACGCGCGGGGCCTGACCGGGAATCTGGTGGTCACCTTTGGAATCACTCGCGACGGCCGCTTGAGCGATCTGCAACTCACGCAGACGTCAGGTATCGCTCCGTTGGACAACGAGGCGATTCGAGCGATCCGGCAAGCCAACCCCTTCGGCCCGTTTTCTGAGCAGATGCGCTTCGAGCGGCTGAATATCAGAGCGGCCTTTTACTATCATGTCAGCCGCGCAAACCTCAGGGATCGCTGAGCGTCACTGTCAGGGCGCTCTCTATCGAAATGCCTGCTATGTGTGGAATCTGACGCTTACGGAGAAGGGATGGAGGCGTTTGACCGTTTACGGGGTCCGTGGTATAAAAAAGATATGGCAAGCTGGCTGAATCCTGAAGAGGACGTCCTTATTTTTCTTGAACGCGAGATGACAGGCGTCTTTGCGATCAGCGAGAGTCGTCTGTTTGATGGGACGATTCGTTTACAGGGCAAATTGTTGATCGATCCTGTGACGGCTGTAGCTGAACTGACGGAGCGGCTTGCTCCCCACGGCTATTACCCGCTGCTTCGGAGCGAGGAGGATCTCACGATCCTCCGGGTCGCACCCGCAAGACGTCTGTTTCGTACAGGCG
>JAHFDH010000121.1 GCA_023249055.1 Candidatus Methylomirabilota bacterium | reverse complement strand
CCGGGGTCAATGGGCATCGGTATCTTCTCCCTTATAGTCCCTTATAGCCGCGTCCGATTCTTCACCAGGACAAAGTCCCGTTGGCGGTATGAATGATCCGCGAGACGCATGATCGGAAGATTGCCTCGGCGTTCAAGCTCCTCAAGGCTTGTTTTGCTCACGAGCCCAAAGATCGGCTGCCCGGTCCCAAAGGCCGTATAGATCTCGTCCGGAGTCTGGAGTTCCGGCACCGGCGACGGTCGATCCAGATAATACAGGATATCCTCGCCCAACGACCGGCCCGGATGATAAATCACCAGAGGCGAGTCACCTACAACCGAGCGAACCTGATACGCAATAGTCTTGGCAGACTCGTATGTGCCGAGCATGGGATAGAAGTACTGAACAAGACCGATGGTCATGATGACGGCAACCGCCGTCACGCTTGAAAAGATCGCCTGCGGTTCGCGTTTACAAGCGGTGTAGAGAACCGCCAAGCACCCGATACCTAGAAGCAGCATAAGAGGGACAGGCCAGACGTCACCCGGCATGAGAAATCGCAGTCGAATAAGCCGCGGGCCGACAAATACGCCCACCGTGCCGACCAGACCAAGAAGAAAGGCTGCAATCCTGAGCAGTCGATTGTCCACTGACGTTACGGTATCGGCATGCTGAAAAAGATCATCCCAATATCGGGCCGTCAACAGGGCGAAGGGCGGGATGAGATACACAAGAAACCGTTCGGCCTTCCCCGCCGGCAGGCTTAAGAGGATGAAAAATCCGATGACCCAGACGCGGAGCAGCAGGTCCGCTTCGCTAAGCGAGCGGGTACGCGACCGCCAGAAGTAGAGACCCGCACAAGGAAGAAAGAGGCTCCAAGGGAAAAAACCGGTAAAGATCATCCCGAGATAGAAAAACGGTGAGTTCGGCGCATGAACAATACGGTCCAGATTCTCGCCGATGAAAAAGTGTCGGTTAAATGCGTCACCCAAGCTCAGATAATAGGGTATGGTGATGAGCAGAAAGATGGTCAGGCCGGCCAGCAGGTACGGGAACTCCGCAAGCATCCTGGATCGCCGAGTGATGACCACAAAGGCCAGGGCTGTCATGCCCGGCAGGATGACACCCACGGGGCCCTTCAGCATCACCGCCACAGCCATCGAAAAAAAGGCGAAACAAAGATAGCCGAGGCGACGCCCACCCCCACGGTACGCCAGGCAACAGGCAAAAAATGCGAGGTTCATCCAAAAGGCCAACTCAACATCAAATCTCGCTTGGTGCGCGTGCCAGACCGCGGACAGCGTCGTCGTCGTAATGAATGCGGCGATGACGCCAAGCCGCCGGTCGAATAGTAACCGGCCGCTTACGTAGGCAAGACAGACCAACCCGATCCCAAAGGTTGCGGACGGGAATCGAATGGCAAACTCACTCGGCCCCCATGATGTGAGCGACAGCGCCATAAGCCAGAAATGTAGTGGGGGTTTGTTGACGTAGGGACGCCCCTCGTAGACGAGCTGCAGCCACTCCCCGGTTCTCACCATCCTTCGCGCAATAGCCGCATACATCCCCTCATCACCTCGAAGAGGTACACCCAAATGCGAGTAGTACACAAATAGGGTCCAGATGAGCAGCATGCTCAGAACCAACCACTCTTTTTCAAGCAGACCCCGCTTCATACGACCCCGGCTCGCAGGAGGTCGTGCAGATGGATGACCCCCTCGGGTCTCCCCTCCGGATCCACGATCAGTAACGAGGTGACGGCGTGCCGCTCCATGACCTCCAGCGCCCCGGCTGCAAGGGCATCCTTATCAATGGTCCTGGGGTGTGGCGTCATGCAGTCCCTGACCGGCCGCTGCAGCAGATCGATCCCTTTTTGGAGCGTCCGCCGAAGGTCACCGTCGGTGATGATCCCGGTGAGGATCCCGGCCCCATCCACGACAGCGGTCATCCCAAGTCGCTTTCGCGAAATCTCGGCAAGCGCATCACTCATGAGCGTATCCTGACCGATAATCGGAAGTTGCTCGCCGATATGCATGAGGTCCCGTACCTGCCACAATAGTCTTCGCCCAAGGCTGCCGGCCGGGTGCAGGAGGGCAAAGTCTGCCTCGGTGAAACCGCGCTGCTCCAGCAAGACCACCGCAAGAGCATCACCCATGGCCAACGCGGCCGTCGTGCTGGCAGTGGGAGCCAATGCCAGCGGACAGGCCTCTTTCGCCACACCGACATCGATGACGACATCGCTCTGTCTGGCGATGGTAGAAGCGGTGTCGCCAACCAGCGCGATCAGCGTGAGACCAAGTCGCTTGATCGCTGGGAGCAAGCCGACGAGCTCATCCGTCTCACCGCTGTTCGAAACCGCAATCACGACATCGCCGCGAACCAGCATTCCCAGGTCGCCGTGCCCCCCTTCAGCAGGGTGGAGAAAAAACGCAGGGGTCCCGGTGCCGGCCATGGTGGAGGCGATCTTCTGAGCCACCGAACCGGACTTGCCCATGCCGGTCAGCACGACCCGGCCCCGGCAGTCCCGGATGACCTCGATAGCCCGGTCGAATTGGGCATCCAGCTTAGGGATCAGGGCGAGGATCGCCTCGGCCTCGATCTGCAGCACCCGCCGTCCTCGATCTGCAATCATGATATCTCGGTCCGCGTCAACGCCTGTCTGCTGTCGCACAGACCGGGCTGTTCGAGCATCCGTTCTACGACGGGAATCACCTCGTCCAGCGCGATCAGGCGCAGGCAGTTCTGTTCTCCGCGCAGACAGCCGCCCGGGAAGCAGGGCCGACAATCCACCCCCTTGTAGAATATGGCATGGCCCTGACCGGCCGGCCCCCAGATCCTCGGGTCGGCAGGACCAAACAGGCCGACCACCGGCGTGCCCATCGCCGCCGCGATATGCATCGGTCCGTTGTCGTTTCCGACAAGGAGGGCAGTCTGTCGGAGCAGCCCGGCCAACTCGAGGAGCGTCAGGCGCCCCACCAACGAACGGCGATCGGTTTCCACCCCGTTCAGGATCGCCTCCGCGATCTCCTGATCCGCAACGGAACCGAGCAGCACCACCTTGATTCCGAGCTTCCCCTGAATATAGTCGATCAGACCCGCGAACCGATCAGCAGGCCAGCCTTTAAACCACCACCGGGCGCCGGGATGCACCGCCACGAAGCGCTCACCGGGTGAGATGTCGACGGCACCGAGGGCAGCGCCGACAGCCGCCTCATCGGACGCTCGAATCCTGAGCACAGGCAACGAAGGGGCAACCGGAATTCCCAGTACCTCCAGCGCCATCAGATGCTGGCGGATCATCGGCATCGGCTGCTCCCACACGGGAACCACATGCGTATACAGTCGCCCGCGCCAGCGACCTTCCCGATTGAAGCCGACCCTGGTTGCCGCTCCGGTCAGACGGCTCAGGATCGCCGCTCGATCGCCATCGGTCAGGTCGAACACAAGATCGAAGCGGCGCCGACGCAGCGCCGCAGCAAATCGAAGCTGACGCAGCGGCGACCCTGCCCGCTCCGCGATCAGCAGTTCGTCCAGATGAGGGTTGGTGACAATCATCGTTTCGGTACCCGGATTGACCAGCATGGAGAGGTGGCATGTGGGAAACGCCGCTCTGAGCGCCGCCAGGACGGGCGTGCTGAGAAGCACATCTCCAAGATACCGAAGCTTGATGACTAAAATATTACTGAACCCGTTACGGTTCATCTTCATAATATCAGGCTTTCTACCCTGCTGGGTTCAACCTGTCATTCAGCCTTGGCAGATACGTGCCGGTAGATCGCTAAGGTCTCTCGCGCTGTCTTCTCCCAGGAGAAGAGCTTAGCCCGTTCAAAGCCCTTCACTCGCAACAGCTCCCTGTAGTGACCATCACATACGACCCTCTCGATAGCAGAAGCCAACCCTTCCACATCAAGCGGATCCAGCATGGGGGCGACTTCCCCCACCACCTCCGGAAGGGAGGAGCTGTTTGAAGTGATCACAGGACAGCCGCACGCCATCGCCTCGAGGGGCGGCAAGCCAAACCCTTCGTAGAGCGAGGGATAGACAAGCACAGCCGCCATGGAATAGAGGATACGAAGATCCACGACTGGGACATAACCGGCGAGAACCACGCTGTTTTGAAGCTTGAGGCTGCCGATGCAGTCATACAGCTCCTGACTTCCCCACCCTATGCCGCCCACCACCACGAGGCCGTAATCACGGTGAATGGCGGGAAGCCGATGATATGCTTGAAGCAGCGTGTGCAGGTTCTTCCGTGGATCCGATCCCCCCACATAGAGGATGTAGCGGTCTGTCCGGATCCCGTACCGCTCTTGTAGTACCCCAAACTTTACCGGATCGCGTTCCGGGAAATATTCCTCATCTACCCCATTGTAGATAACCGCAATGCGCTCTGGCGGAATTCCATAATACTCCTGAATATCATTGGCGGTATGCTGAGACACCGCAATGACCATATCGGCCCGCCGCGCGACTTCACAGGTTCGAGAAGAGGCCCATCGCTGTCCAAAGAGTTTTCGAGAGAACTGAGGAAACCGGTCCAGGGCCATGTCATGGATCGTAACGACTCTTCGATAACAACCACCCGCTGGCACCTTATAATTAGTCCCGTGGTAGAGATCGATTCGGTCCCACCGGGACCGCCAACCCATGAGCACTTTGGACACCCGAATCACCCGAACATTCCGGTTGAGCCCCGTCGTGACCGTCTCGCCCTTATCACTCAAGGCCGTTGTGTAGAGCAGATACTCGTTATCTTGGTCGATCCTGATCAGATGCTTGACCAAGTGATACGTATACCATCCGATCCCTCCCCTTCGTCGAAACAAGGGACTGGCGTCAATGGCGACTAGCATGAGGTGCCTCTCTGCCCCTCTGAGTTGAACTCATTCCCTCTGCCTCATTTGCGCATGCCTTGACAGACATTACCCTGTTGGCCTCCGTTGCGCAGAGAGACAATGAACTCCTCCGATCCTAACACACCCTGCAGCGGTGCCACGCGAACCTCCCCCAGATACTTCGCACGGATCCGGCAAGGCGGACGGCCCGCTTCTGCCTGCCGGCTCTGTGGACACTATCGCCAGTCCTGTCAGCGTAATGAAGAAAAGTGCCATCTGCTGCCTGAACACTGGATCTATGATACCTCCGATCAGGATTACGAGAAATGACCCAAGACACGTCATCCACAGCGCCTTTTCGAGATCCCCGGTGACATTTCTACGGATTCTGATAAGCCACCTTATATATGCTGCCAAGAACATGGTTAACGCCAGAACTCCGAGGCTGCCAAGTTCAGCAGCCACATGAAACCACTGGTTATGCGCCTGGCCAAAGTCCTCAGGCACGTGGTATTTCTCCCGGCTCGCCCTGAAGCATTTGGGTCCTACCCCCAGGACGGGATGATCGCGAGCCATTCGCATGGCGCTCTGCCAGATAGGGACCCGACCCAACAGGCTTTCATCCCGCAATGGAAGCCCCATACTGATTACCCGCTGTCTGATAAGGTTGTCGGACGCCATGGCCACGAAGGCAACCATCACGAAGAAGGCCAAGAGCCCAACGGGCCATTTCCACACCCGGGTCGTCGCACTGAAAATTCCCAGGTTAAGCAGGGTGATCAGCCACATTGACCTGGTGTGCGTAAAAACGAGGGCGATAACCGTTAGCGCCATGATACCGCCGATCAGCCATCGGCGACTGACATTGAACCGAACATGCAACAGCAAAGCGGCCATCATAGTCAAGGCCATAGCCAAGTAGGCCGCCGTAAACGACGACCCAGGAACCGACAGGCGCACCGCGCCAGTGTTAGAGAAAAAATAGGTGTAAGCCCCTGCCACATCGCCTAATCCCGTGGCAATGATCATCACCCACAGTACTAGCCAGATACGGGACTCTCCACGAAGCGTGTTGACAATGAGCAAAAAAAAAGAAGTATAGAGAAAGACATCCGCCACGCCCCTCGCGACGGTGAGCGGGCGGCAAAAAGTTATGACATCCCATCGCAGGGCGCTCAGCGTCACGGCTCCTAGGAGCCCCAACAGGTACCAGCCTATTACGGGCACCCTCACGTCGAGCCTTCGGCGCCATAGCATCGTCATCGCCCACAGCGTCAGCGCTCCCACAACCGCGATATTCTTCGCCGACTCGGAAATCGGGATGAAGAAAATGGCCAGGAGGGTGAAGACGAACACACCCTGCTCACCCCGCCTTATCCAACGTTCGCGCTCTGGGGCGATCATATG
>JAHFDH010000120.1 GCA_023249055.1 Candidatus Methylomirabilota bacterium | reverse complement strand
GCTCTATGCAATCCCTATCTCTGTTCCTGGGTGAATCGCTCGCATTGACGTGACAAAGTAAATTATGCTATTCATAACCTATGATTAAATCCTCACGTGCGGCCGCGCAACCGCTTCCTACCTCCGTCTGCGGCCATCGGTTCCGAGATCAGACGCTCCTTGACGCTGCGCTGACCCACCCCTCCTCCACCGATCCTTCGCAGGCGGACGTCCGTCTTCGCTACCAGCGGCTTGAGTTCCTGGGGGATGCGGTCTGGAACCTCTGTGTGAGTGACGCCCTCGTCTCTCTGTTTCCGGAAGCCTCGGAGGGTGAGCTTACCCGGCGCCGCGCGAGCCTCGTGAGCGGTGCCGCGCTGGCCGATCTGGCGCAACTCCACGGTCTCGCGCCGATCCTCCTGCTGAGCAAGGGAGAAGAGTTAACAGGGGGAAGGCATAAGGTGAGGATTCTCTCGAGCACGTTTGAAGCCGTGATAGGGGCTATCTATCTCGATGGCGGCGCGCCAGTGATCGGCGATCTGGCGCGGGAGGTCTGCCTGAGAACCCTTGAAGAGGAAAGCCTGGCCCTCGATCCGAAAACCGCTTTTCAACAACTCGCTCAATCGCTCCTTCGCGCTACACCCCGTTATCGTCTGATTCGTCGGTCAGGCAGTCCTCACGCCCCGACGTTCGAGGTCGAGGTCATGGTCGGACAGTCACCGATTGCACAGGGAAAAGGACGAAGCACGCAAGAGGCTGAGCGAGCCGCCGCTCGAGACGCGCTCAGAGCACTGCGAGACCCTTCGGCTACAACATCTAGTAGTGACAATTCGACTTCCTACTGAGTCTTGTATTTTTGTTGACAAGGATATACTGGATCCGGTAAAGTGATGGCATTCTATTTCGTTCTGGCCTTGGATTACAAGGTGGCAGCGTGAATCACAACGGTCCGGTTATGATGCCGGGTAATGGTGGTAGCAGGCGATGCGGCTTCTGCGATTAAGCGCATTCGGCTTCAAATCGTTCGCTGAGAAGGTTGAGGTGACCTTCGAGCCGGGCGTGACTGCTATTGTCGGTCCGAACGGCTGCGGCAAGAGCAACCTGTCCGATGCAATCCGATGGGCGCTCGGCGAGCAGAGCGCGAAGCTGTTGCGCGGGGATCGAATGGACGATCTGATCTTCGCTGGAAACAGCGTGCGAAAGCCGCTTGGAATGGCGGAGGTCTCTCTGATCTTTACTGACAACTATGGCAATATTCCAACCGACTTTCACGAGGTCACGGTCACTCGCCGATTGTACCGCTCCGGCGAGAGCGAATACCTCCTGAATCACGTGCCGTGCCGCCTGCGCGATATTACCGATCTCTTCTTGGATACCGGGCTGGGGGCTGCTGAGCCGTATGCCCTGATCGAACAAGGCAGCATCGGCAGCATCGTCAGCGCCAAGCCGGCCGAACGTCGGATCCTCATCGAAGAGGCCGCCGGCATCATGACCTACAAGGTCCGCAAGCGGTCCGCTCTCGCGAAATTGGAGGCGGCGGAGCAAAACCTGCTCCGGGTGAGCGATATTATCCGAGAGGTGGAGCGGCAGAAGAACTCTCTTAAACGCCAAGCGAGCAAGGCGGAGCGCTACCGCGCCTATCAAGGCCGGGCGACGGAGCTGAAAGGCTTTGTCAAGTTTTCCGAGTTGCAGCAGTTGCGGCAACAACTCGCACTGCTCCAGGATGCGGCGCTGGCTGCCCAGAACGAGGTAGATTCGATACAGTCTACAGCGGTGACCGTAGAGGCCGAACAGGAGACGATACGGATCCGCGAATTGGAGCAGGAGCAGGAGCGAGCCGCTGCGCAGGAGCGGCTACACGAACTGAGGAACTGTCTGTCTCGCGATGAAGCCGAACTCAACCACTTGCAACAGATGTTGCAGGAATCGGCGCTTCGGAAACAAGAGCGGCGAGAGCGGTCGGCCTATCTTCAGAGCCGACGGTCGATCCTGGCGCAGCAGGAAGCCGAAGCGAAAGAGCAGGAACAGGCTCTGGACGCCGAGCTTCACGCCGGTCGCGCCACACTCGACCTCAAGTCTTCGGAACTGCGCGTGCTGGAGGGCACGATCGCGGAGGCGGCGCGCGCGCTGGAGGCTATGCGGCGGCGTCTTGTCCAGGACGCGGCAGCCCTGGCAGATCGTCGCAACCACCTGACCAGCCTCCGGGAGCGGGCCCGCCTCTATGCCACACAGCGCGATCTGGCTGTCGAACGCAAGGCGCGACTTGAACAGCAGGACCGCGACCTCATCCCCGTTGAGGGGGCGCAGCGAACAGTGCTTGAGCAGGTGGTCGAACGGCTGGATGCGCTGCACACCGAACGCAAGGCGCTCACACAACAAACCGCCGAAGAGGAGACCGCACGGGAGACGAGCAAGGCTCAACTGGATGCGCTTCGGGATGAGTCGGCCAACCTTCGCAGTCGTCTGGCCTCGCTCATCGAGCTCGCTCAGAGTTTCGAAGGGTACGCCGACGGCCACCGCTATCTCCTGAAACAAAAGACACAGGGTGAGGCAAGTGTCGAAGGGTTGCAAGGCTCGCTGGTCGATCTGCTTGAGGTGCCTGCTCGCTACGAGCGGGCCATCGAAGCGTTGCTTGGCGATGCGTTGCAGGGGCTGGTGATGCGGCGGGCGGAAGATGTCCGAGAGGCTATTCGACTGCTTGCAGAGCGAGGGCAGGGTCGCGCCACCTTTCTCCTTCGCGCCGAGACTGCCAGCGGCCAGAATGGGACAGTGGCGGCTCGGCTCCGCGAGATCCTCCCTTCCTCCGTTGCCTCTGTCGAAGGACTCGCGCTTGATCTGATCCGCTGCGCCGATGGTGATCGAGCGCTCGTAGAAGCGCTCCTGGCCGATAGTGTCGTCGTCAGCGATCTGTCGGATGCGCTCGCGCTTACCGCCATCCTCCCCTCCCCGTTCGCCATCGCGACAATCACCGGCGAACTTGTGACCAGTAAGGGAATCATCGCGGGCGGTCCGGGAGGAGGTTCCGGTATCCTTCCGCGGCGGCGGGAGATCGCGCGGCTACAGGATCGCGTTCGGGAACTGCACGACAACCTTCAGGTGGTCGAAGCCTCATGGGAGGCATCCTGCCGCCGCTCGGCTCATTTTGCGGAATCGCTGGAGCTGCTGAACCAACACCTCCACGAGGTGGAGATTGAACGCCTCAAGGCGGAGACCGCATTTTCCCATACGAGCGCGGAACGGCGACGCCTCCTGCAACAGATCGAGGTGTTGACCTATGAAGCCGGAAGTCATGAAGAGGACCTCCGCGTGCTCGCCGAGGAAATCCGGACGATCGAGCATACGCTCAGAGAACTCGAGGGCCAAGACCAGGTGACCCAACTCGAGGTCGTGAAGCTCGAGACCGAAGCGGTTACCCGGCAACAGGAGCGGGACCGTGTCATTCGGGAGGTGGGAGAATGTCGCATCCACCTCACCGCGCTGCAAGGTCAGCGGGAGATCGTGACGCGCAGCCTGGTCAGGACGGTTGAGGAGCTGGGTCAGGTGAGGAGCGAGTTGGAATCGCTCAACACCGAGCTGTCCGCGCAACAGCTTCGCGAGACGACGATGGAAGCCGCCATTGTACAGCTTCAGGCGCGGCTGGCATCCCTGATTGAAGACGAGCGATCGGCGCAGCAGCAGGTTGTTGTCCAGGACGAGGCACGCCGAGAGTTGAGCGAGACACGCCAGTCGATCGACGAACGCCTTCGCATGCTGAAGCAGTTGCTGACCGAAAAGCAAGAGGCCTCAAGCGGCGCGGCGATTCGACTCGCTGAACTGCGGAATACGATCCGGCTCCTTGAGGACACGCTGAGGGAAGAGGGGCCTCCCGAACTGGAAGCCATCGTCCTGCGACTGACCGACAGCGGCCTTGAGATCGAAGCGGCCAACAGCGAACTCGCAGATCTCTCAGCGAAAATTGCGGAACTGGGTGCGGTCAATATGGCTGCCCTGGAGGAATACCAGGAGCTGGCGGATCGCCACCGCTTTCTCTCAACTCAGGCCGCAGACCTCTCGTCGTCGGCACAGTCGCTCCGCACAGCCATTTCGGAGATCAATCATACCATTCAGCAACGATTCAATGAAACTCTCGAGACGGTAGCCGGTCATCTGGATCGACTCTGGAGTTGCCTTATCCCTGGAGGACAGGCGACCCTCAGCCTGGCCGAACTGCAGGACGGGGAGGAGGAACCCGGGGTGGAAATGACGGTGCGGATCCCCGGCAAGCGCGCCACATTGAATCTGCTGTCCGGAGGCGAGAAGGCGTTGGCAGCGATGGCGCTCCTGCTCGCGTTGTTTCACACCCGTCCCAGCCCCTTCTGCCTGCTGGATGAAGTCGATGCTCCCCTTGACGACGCGAACGCCGAACGGTTCGCCTCGCTCCTCAAGGAAATGGCCGCCAGCGCCCAGTTCCTCCTCATCACTCACAACAAGCGGACGATGGCAGCCGCCGACCTCTTGTACGGCGTGACTATGGAGGAGCATGGTGTCTCGAAGCTCCTCTCACTCCGCATGAGCCGAACCACCTGACAGGACCGCCGACAGAAAGGTCTGCATGCCGATTAACGACTCTCCACGTCAAGGCCTTTTCGGGCGGTTCGTCGCCGGCCTTGCGCGAACCCGCGAGGGGTTAGCGGGGCAAATCGGGCGGCTATTCGGCGCGAATGTTCCCAACGCCGCCGATCTGGAGGCGCTCGAAGAAGCGCTCATCGGCGCCGATTTTGGCCCGGCGCTGGCTCAGCAACTGACCGCTCCACTCCAACAACGCCTCGGCCGACGGGATCTCGGCGACCTGAATCAGGTTGAAGACGCCCTCAAGCATGGTATCCTTGAGATTCTCAGCAAGGTCGCCCCGCCCCCTTCATCTATGAATGGTCAGACCCATCCGCAGGTCTTCCTTTTTCTCGGCATCAACGGGTCCGGGAAGACCACCACCATCGGAAAGTTCGCTCACCGCCTGACCAACGACGGCGGGCGCGTGGTGTTAGCGGCGGCCGACACCTTTCGGGCGGCCGCCATCGAACAGTTGGGGCTGTGGGGTCGACGCGTGGGCGCCGATGTGATCAGCCACCAGGCCGGGGCCGATCCCTCTGCCGTCGTATTTGATGCGGTACAGGCCGCCTGCTCACGCGGCGCGAGCCATCTGCTGATCGATACTGCCGGCCGCCTGCACACCAAACGGAACCTGATGGAGGAGTTAAAGAAGATCCAGCGAGTGGTCTCGCGGCAGATGCCGGATGCGCCTCACGAACGGATTATGGTTCTCGATGCCACATCCGGTCTGAACGCACTGGTCCAGGCCAAAACGTTTCACGAGGCTGTGGGGCTGACGAGTCTGATCTTAACCAAGTTGGACGGCACCGCCAAGGGAGGGGTAGTGGTCGCTATCGCCGATCAGTTGAAACTCCCGATTACCTTCGTCGGTTTGGGCGAGGGCGTCGATGATCTGCAACCGTTCCTGCCGGAGACCTTCACCGACGCCCTGTTCGCACGGCCTTGATACCCCATCCCATCGGTTTTCGGCTTGACACCCCTTGTCATCCAGTGCTACGTTAACTTAATGTTTTTCCTCGAAAAGTCCTGGCTTCCCGCAATGAGGTCTGATGTTCACGCCTGACGATGTGCGCTTTATGCAACGCGCCCTGGTTCTCGCGGTTCAGGGGCGCGGCCGAACAAGTCCTAATCCGATGGTTGGCGCGGTCGTCGTGCGGCACGGTCGAATCGTCGGCGAGGGCTATCATGCACGTGCTGGTGAACCTCACGCGGAGGTCAAGGCGCTGGAGCACGCGGCCGAGGCGGGACGCGGCGCCGAACTTTATGTGACGCTTGAACCGTGCTGCCATTACAGTCGGACCCCGCCATGCACCGATCGGATCGTTCAGGCGGGTATTCGGCGAGTCGTCATACCGGCCACGGACCCCAACCCGCTCGTGTCCGGCAGAGGCCTGCAGATGCTGCGCGACGCCGGGATTATCGTCGAGTCGGGGCTATTGTCCGAAGAGGCGACGGGCCTCAACGAAGCGTTTATCAAATTCATCACACATCGTACCCCGTTTGTGGTTCTCAAGGCAGCCATCAGCCTTGACGGCAAGATTGCCACTCGGTCCGGGGACGCTCGATGGATCTCCGGCGAACGATCACGCGAGCATGTGCACAAGCTGAGAGACCAGGTGGATGCGGTGATCGTCGGAATAGGCACGGTCCGGCGTGACAACCCCAGGCTGACAACCAGACTCCCGGAAGGCGGGCGCGACCCAATTCGAG
>JAHFDH010000017.1 GCA_023249055.1 Candidatus Methylomirabilota bacterium | reverse complement strand
AAATGTCAATCCCTGAAGGTCAACCTCTTGGAATTTTTTTCTCGCTCCCCCTCGCTCCTTCAATCCATCGAATAACCGGTCCGCTCGCGTCAATGATCCGGCCGGACGCCACCTGAATCAATAACCTTTACCTTTTCCCCTTCTACCTTTAGTGCCCCTAGTCTCACCGGAAGGGTGTGAGGCATCTTGGCAGAGTGCAAATTGACGCGGGTCATTCTTGACACTCGCGCACGGGTCCTGCGTCGCAGGCGCGGCCGTCGACTTAGCCGCTTTCCCCTTGCCTGCTTCTTTTCCGCCAACGCGATTATCTGAGTTGCTCTTTGAGCCCTTGACAGTAGTGGTCTCAGCCCACGAGATCGAGGTTCCTGCCACAAGCAGACTTCCAATCACGCTGGCAACAAACAGTCGTTTCATGCGGAATATTCTCCCTTCTTTGGATATGTGTGTCGCTATTCTGAGTTCGTTCAGTTCAGAAGCTCATGCGCGGATGATATCTTACCGTTCCCTCACGACTGCACCACCTCCCCTCGCACTCAATAAGCGCCAATGCCTGCTCACCCTTCGCAAGACGGGTTATTTAAGCCACATTTTTTGGCTTCTGGCAAGTCATATCGAACATGCGAGCGAAAAAGAGTGGAGGTGGAGTATGGGTGCCATCATTCAACCCGCGCAAGGGTGTAGACCCCGACCTCTGCGGCACCCGCGGCAAGGAGGGTCCTGGCGCACTCGCCGGCGGTGGCGCCGGTGGTAAAGACATCGTCAATCAGCAGGAGCTTTTTGTCCTTCACGCGATCGGGCCGCATGACGGCAAACGCGCCCTTGACGTTGTCCTCCCGCTCTCGCCGACCCCCACTTTGAGCCTCTGTGGCCCGGACCCGTTGCAGTATGCGGCAACCGACGCGAAGGCCGAAGCCGCGCCCGACCTCCTTTGCCAGGAGCGCTGCCTGGTTAAAACCTCGCGCACGCTCCCGCCTCGGATGGAGCGGAACCGGAACTAACAGGTCAAACTCACGGGGATCGAACAGACGTTCGGCCGTCTCGATCATCAGACGACCCAGATGACGGGAGAGCGTACGGCGGCCGCCGTACTTGAGCAGGAGGATCGCCTGCCGCGTCGTTCCATCGGCTTGATACAATGCCGCCGCCCTCGCCATGGCGAACGGCGGCAGCCGCTCCCGGCACGATCCGCACAGGTGGCCGGGGCTTGCCTCAAGGCTCTTCGATGAGGCAAATGGCCTGCCGCAGCAGGGACAGAACGGTTCGCGCACAGGTTGAATCTGAAGCCAGCAACCGCCACAGATGAGGGATCGATGGGCGGCGTCCAGGGGTTGATGGCATACTCGGCAGGGGGAGGGAAAGATGAGATGGAGAAAGGCCGCCAGCAGCTCCTTCAGCTCCGTTCTTCTTCCTCCTGACAGGCAATGCAGAATCGAGCGAACGGCAACGCATCGAGCCGCTTCTCGCTGATCGGCTCACCGCAACGTTCGCACTCGCCGTACTTCTTCTGCCGCATCTTGTCCAGGGCGGCGTCTACCTGTTTCAACAACTGGCGCTCAGCGTCGCTGATAGAGAGCAGAAACTCTTTGGTGTAGGCTGTCGTCGCTTGATCAGCGATATCCTGCGTGCCGTCGCTGCCGCCCTCCAGGTTGTTTGCACGCTTCTCCCGCACTGTATTGATCAACGCGCGCCGCTTTTCTAATAGCTTATCCTTTAATCGTTCCAGGATCGCTGCTCTCAACGGCATCCCCATCACCTCCCACCCCAGCGATAAGAAAGGGGCTCAGATATCAGCCGTCAGCCTCGGACCCGCTAAATGTGAGCGCTCTATCAGGACCACCACAGCCTTCCCGCGGAAGCTGAAAGCTGACCGCTGATGGCTGAACGCTAATAAAAAAGAAGCGGTGCTCGTTTGCCCTCCGCTTCACACATATCGGTTTCATTGTCACGGCTTATCTCAGGGAAACCGACGATCCGCCCTGAACCAGCTCCCGTTTCGGCGCGTCAGCCCACAACCCCTCCAGATCATAGTACGTTCGCATCTCTTCGTCGAAAATATGAATGATTACATCGCTGTAGTCAAGAAGAATCCAACGAGCTTCCAGGTCGCCCTCCCGATGGGATAACCGAACATGCACCTCCCGAAGCTGCTCCTCAATCCGTTCGGCTACGGCCCGGACCTGCCGGACCGAAGGAGCGCTCACGATGAGAAAATGGTCGGTAAAAGAGCACAGGCCCCGGAGATCGAGGTGCACCAGGGATGTGGGCTTCACCTCGGAGGCCGCCGCTATTGCAAGACGTAACAGCGCATCGGTATCGATCCGACCACCCGTGTCTGCCGACAATCGAGGTTGTTCCGGCGCATTCGCGTCAAAGTCTCGGGTCATTTTATGAACCCTTTCGCCCAGACTGATACAAACGATTCTTGCCGATGTACGCGGCCACAGTGTCGGTCACCAGATGCCGGATGCTCCTCCCCTCTTTCACCAGTTGCCGGATTTCGCTGGAGGAGATATCCAACGAAACCACTTCAACCAACAGGACCACGCGGGGTTCACGGTGTGCCGCCACAGTCTCCCGCGTAATCTCGGAGACCTTCATGTACTTGAATCGGGGGTTACCCAGGATGTGCCATTGCTCGGGCGTCATCGAGCACTCTACCTGGTCAAGCCGCCAGCCTGGACGGGCGGTGACGATGACCTGCGCCAACGACAGCAACTCCCGCGCCTCCTTCCAGGTAGCGATATCAAGGAACGCATCGACCCCCATAATGAAGTAGATGGTACTCTCATCCCCGTACAGCTTGCGAAACTCTCGGAGCGTCTCGACTGAGTAAGATCGGCCCGGTCGGCTCAGTTCAATCGGAGAGACACTGAAGTACGGCGTGTAAACCGTCGCCAGCGAGACCATCTCGTACCGATGCAGGGCCGACGCTTCGAACTCCTCTTCTTTATGAGGGGGCCGGGCGGCGGGCACAAAGATAATTTTATCCAGCTCAAAGGCCCAATAGATCTCCTCAGCGGCCCGCAGGTGGCCGAGGTGTATCGGATCAAAGGTCCCCCCCATCACGCCGATATGCATATGCGCCTCATGGCGAGTTCAAGGTTCTACGTTCAAGGTTCAACGTTCCTGGTTGACGCAGTTCCAATTGCGCGTGCGTGTCTCAATGTTTGAAGAAGCTAGTCATCAACCTTGAACTTCCAACATTGGACCTTGCACGTTGAACGTTGAACATTATTTACTTGAATCCCGCACTTGGCCGTCCCCGAATACGATGAACTTTTCACAGGTCAGTCCGGTAAGGCCGACGGGGCCTCGGGCGTGGAGCTTCTGCGTGCTGATCCCCATCTCGGCCCCCATGCCGAACTCGCCGCCGTCAGTGAAACGGGTGGAGGCATTGACGAACACGGCGCCGGCATCCACCTCCCGCAGGAAACGCATGGCGCGGCCGTGATCGGCCGTGACGATCGCCTCGGCCAGGCCGGAGCCGTGCGCGGCGATGTGCGCCACAGCCTCTTCGAACGAACTGACCACCTTTATCGACAGAATCAGATCGAGATACTCGGTATCCCAGTCTACCTCAGTGGCAGGCGCAATATCCTGAACCAGGGTCCGTGTCCGAGGGCAACCCCGAACCTGAACTCCGCACTCCTGCAGCCGCCTGACGATTCGCGGCACAAATAGGGCCGCCACCCGTTCATGCACCAGCAGACTCTCCATAGCGTTGCAGACGCCCGGTCGCTCGACCTTCGCGTTGAAGGCAATCTCCTCCGCCATGGCCAGATCGGCCCCCTCATCGACGTAGGTATGACAGAGCCCCTTGTCGTGGGCCAGGACCGGAATCGCTGAGGTCCGCTGCACCGCACGGATCAACTCCTCGCCTCCTCGTGGGATGATCAGGTCTACGAGTCCGGTGAGTTGCAGCAGGTGACTGACCGCCTCCCGGTCAACCGAATCGATAAACGCGACACAACCTTTGGGCAGACCGCTTGCCGCAGCGCCATCCGCCAGCAAATTACTGATCACCCGGTTGCTGCGGATCGCCTCCCGACCACCCTTCAAAATGACGGCGTTCCCGGACTTGAGGCAGAGGGCCGCCGCGTCAGCAGTGACCCCTGGCCTGGCCTCGTAGATGACACCGATGACCCCAAGCGGCACCCGCATCCGGCCCACCAGCAGGCCGTTTGGGCGGCGCCACATCCCGGTGATCTCTCCGACAGGATCGGGGAGCGCCGCCACTTGTCGCACACCGGCCGCCATCTTCTCAATCCGTCTTTCGTCGAGCGCCAGCCGATCCAGCAACGCAGGCGGATGAAGCTGTGCTCTCGCTTCCGCCAGATCGAGCGCGTTGGCTGAGAGGATCGACGCCCGGCCGTTCCATAAGGCATCCGCCATGGCCTCCAGCGCCCGATTCTTGACCTCCGGCACCGCCATGGCGAGCGCCCGGACTGCAAGCCGCGCCGCCATCCCAAGTTGCCGCACCATCTCCGCCGTCATGCTGTACCCAGTGGTAAACGTCCCAGGTTTCGGTTTCCTAATATTGAACTTCACACATTGAACGTTGAACGTTGCACCCGTATCTGCTCTTATTCCAGTATCGCCAGGTTGTCACGATGTACCACTTCATCGAACGGCTTGGCGCCAAGCGCGTCCTCGATCTGGTCGCTCCTGATACCCTTGATCTGTTTCACCTGCTCGGCGTCATAGTTCGCCACGCCTCTCGCGAATTCCAGGCCGTCGATGTCACAGAGACTGACCACATCGCCCCCCTCGAACGCGCCATCAACCGAAACAACCCCGGAGGCCAGCAGGCTCTTACCGTTACGGATCAGCGCCTCCCTGGCTCCGGCATCCACAGTAATCCGTCCCGCGCGCGCCGTCGCAAACGCCAGCCAGCGCTTTCGGCCAGGCATCCTGGATGCAGACGCCTGAAATACGGTGCCGACTGCCTCGCCACGAACGATCCGCTCCAAAATCCCATCAATAAGACCGTTCGCAATGATGGTACGAACGCCGGCAGCCGCGGCTGCGCGTGCCGCCTTCACCTTTGTGATCATCCCGCCTGTGCCGAGCCCGGTCCCCGACTCATCGGCCCACACATGGAGCGCCGCAGATCGTCGGGGCATCTCATGGACCAGCTTCGCATTCGGATCTTTCCTCGGATCGGCCGTGTACAGCCCATCCAGATCGGTCAGGATGACCAGCAGGTCCGCCCCCAGCAGCGTCGCCACTAACGCCGAAAGATGGTCGTTATCCCCGAACCTGATCTCCTCTACTGCTACCGTGTCGTTCTCGTTGATGACAGGGAGCACTCCCAGATGGAGCAGCGTAAATAAGGTGTTGCGCGCATTGAGGTAGCGATGCCGCGAACGAAAATCCTCCTGGGTCAGCAAAAGCTGTCCCAACTTCTGGCCATACGGGGCAAAGGCCTCCTCATAGTGACGCATAAGCAGACTCTGGCCGACAGCGGCCGCCGCTTGCTTCAACGGGATGCTGCCCGGCCGCTCGGTCAGCCCGAGCCGACCCATCCCGGCCAGGATCGCGCCCGAGGAGACCAGGACGACCTGATATCCTTCCTTCCGAAGCCAGACAAGTTCACGGCAGATCCGCTGTAGTGTAGGCTGATGCAGGGCAATATCGCCCTTGGACAGGACGGCGGAGCCGACCTTCACAACTAGCCGCTTGGTCTCCCGCACGCTTGGTCTCCCGCTCATTGAACCTCGCACTTCGGCCCCAATCCCCCCGCATCTCCCTTTTCAAAAGGGGGGACTGTGGGGATTTCGTACCTCGTACCCAGCACCTCTCGCGTAGCACTTGTCTTGAGTTGATCGGCCAGGTACTGGATGAATCGCTCCACCCCCTCACCCGTCATCGCTGCCAGCGAAAAAAGCGGAAGACCCCGTTCTGTGCAGAGCGCGCGCAATGTAGAAAGATGCCTGTCATGAGGAAGATCGATCTTATTGGCAGCAATGACGCGAGGACGCTTCAGCAGTTCGGGATTGAAGGCTCGGAGTTCTTCCTCGACCACCGACAGCGCTTCCCGGGGATCCCTTGCGGTGTCGGAAACATCAACGACATGCGCCAACAGGCGGGTCCGCTCGATATGGTGCAGAAACCGGATTCCGAGGCCTGCGCCTGAGGACGCGCCTTCGATCAAGCCGGGAATGTCGGCCACGACAAAGGCGCCCAGCGGATCGATCTCGACGGTTCCAAGGTGCGGGGTCAGCGTCGTAAAGGGGTAGTCGGCCACCTTCGAGTGGGCGGCCGAAATACAGCACAGCAGGGCCGATTTACCGGCGTTGGGCAGGCCGATCAGGCCGACATCGGCCAACAGTTTCAAGGTCAGGTGCAGTCGACGTTTCTGCCCGGGTTCACCAGGCTGGGCGTAACGAGGCGCCTGTCGCACTGCCGTAGCAAAACGAGCGTTGCCTCGTCCGCCTTTTCCGCCTCTGGCGACCAGCAGTTGTGCTCCGTCTTCCACCAAGTCGCCCAGCAGCTCTCCGGTCTCGTCATCAACAACCACCGTACCAAGCGGAATCGAGAGGATCAGATCGGCGCCGCGTCGACCATGCATATTCTTGCCGCGTCCGTGCGCCCCATTGTCGGCCCGATAGTGCCGCTGGTACTTCTGGTCGTCCAATGTCCGATATGAACGACTGGCAACGAGATGCACGCTCCCGCCGTCCCCGCCGTCCCCGCCGTCCGGCCCGCCTCGAGGAACATGCGCCTCGTGCCGAAAGCTGATACAGCCCCGGCCGCCGTCTCCTGCCTCGATCCGAATGCGAGCCTCATCGACGAACATCGCAATACGAGGGTTCAGGGTCCAGGGTGTAGAGGATCAGGCACTGATGATGCTGAGGAAACGGCCTTGTCCCCCGCGGTGCTCGACCGTGACCATCCCGGACACTTTCGCAAACAGTGTATCGTCTGAGCCGATTCCAACATTCTTGCCAGGCTTGAAACGGGTACCGCGTTGGCGGATCAGAATGCTTCCCGCCGGCACGACCTGGCCCGCCGCGGCCTTCATACCCAGCCGCTGACTTTGGCTGTCCCGGCCATTCCGGGAGCTTCCCATCCCTTTTTTATGTGCCATGCTTTACCTCGAATGAATGCTCAAGGTTCTCAACATTGAACATTGAGCCTTGAACTTTGAACCCGTGTTACGCCCTGATTTCGGTAACTCGTAACGTCGTCTGCGCCTGGCGGTGGCCCTGCGTACGCCGATAGCGCTTCCGCCGTTTAAACTTGAAGATCGTCACCTTGGGCCCACGTCCCTGCTGGACGATCTCACTGACAACCGCAGCGCCCTGTACGTAGGGGGCGCCGATCTTCACCTGATCGCCATCGGCCACCATCAGAACATTCGAAAGCTCGACCTGCTTGCCGGCCTCGCCCTCGATCCGTTCGAGGGTGACAAGAGCGCCAGGACTGACACGGCGTTGCTTGCCTCCAGACTCGATAATTGCGTACACGACCCAGCCCTCCTCAATCGACGCCATCAAACAGGGATGGGAGGCCACCGGCCTCCCGCGCCCAGCCAGAAATAGTTATCCGAACGCTACTATAAACGGCTGACGCCCGCCTGTCAAGTAGAAGCGTCTGATGTCGTTGCTGCCTTCCACCGGCCGGCGGCTTCCAGGATTTCCCGGGCATGGTGTAGGGGGGTACCCGAGCGTTCCGAGGCGCCGAGCATCCTGGCAATCTCGCGGACCCGTTCTTCGCCCTCCAGCACCCGGACGGCAATGTCGGTGCGAGCCCCCTCTGCACGCTTGGCGATCGACAAATGGCGGTCGGCCAAGGCTGCAATCTGCGGCAGATGCGTGATGGAGAGGACCTGCCGCTCTTGTGCAATAGCCCAGAGCTTCTGGCCCACCACCGCAGCCATCCCGCCGCCGATTCCTACATCCACCTCATCAAAAACCAGTGTCGGGATCCGGTCGGTCGCCGCGAGAATGGTCTTGATCGCCAGCATCACCCGGGACAGCTCACCGCCGGAGGCGATGCGGCCCAACGCTTTCAACTCTTCGCCGGGATTTGGCGCAATCAGGAACTCCACCTCGTCCGCCCCGTTGACTTCCAGGCTGGAGCCCCCGGACTCGGAACGCGGCCTGATCCGGACGGCAAAGGCCGCCTTCTCCATTCTGAGAGCCTGCAACTCCTCTTGTACCGCAGCAGCCAGCCGCTCGGACGCCGCCTGCCGGCGTTTGGTGAGGTCGGCCGCCCGTTGCGCCAGAACCGCTTCCAGCGTCGCCAGCTCCTGCTCGCTCCGCTGACCCCGCTCCTCTGAGCTCGCAAGGCGCTGCAACTCCTCTTCAGTCGCCTTTGCATATTCAAGGATTTCAGTAATTGAGCCGCCGTATTTCCGCTTCAGTTTACCGATCTCATGCAGGCGTCCCTCCACCTGCTCCAGACGCTCAGGGTCAAACATGACGCCCTCCCTATAGTCCCTGAGCTGGGCCGCCGCGTCCTCGACTGACACAAGAGCCGCCTCGCAGGCGTCAACCACCCCCTGCAGCCTCGGATCAATCCGCTGCGCCTCCTTCAGCTTTAAGACAATCGCAGCCAGACGGCCCGTCACCGAGCCTTGCTCGCCATACAGGCCTTCATACCCCAGGTGCGCTGCCGCGTGCAGCCGCTCGGCATGCATGAGGATCGTCCGCTCCTGGATCAGCTCCTCTTCCTCCCCCTCGCTCAGTCGCGCGGCGGCGATCTCCGTTCGTTGATACTGAAGCTGATCAGACCGCTGAGCCTTCTCCCGCTCGCCCGTACGGAGCGCATCCAGTTCCGACATCAGAGCCTGCCGCCTGCTGTACAACCCGCGGAACGCCGCCGCATCATCTGTCAGACCGGCATAGGCGTCGAGGAGCAGCCGCTGGCGGGAAGGCTGGGTCAGGGCGACCCCCTGGTGCTGGCCATGGACGTCGACCAGGAGTTCGCCGAGACTCCGAAGCCAGGCCGATGACGAGAGCCTGCCGTTCAGATAGGCCTTGCTCTTCCCTTCCCGCAGGAGTACGCGCCGCACGAGCAGGAACTCATCCGACGAACACTCGATCCCGCTGTCGGCGAGCAGGCGACGAGCCTCATCGTCACACTGATCAAACGCGGCTTCCACCGTCGCTCTGTCGGCTCCGGTGCGAATCTGTTCCGCTTCGCCCCTCGTCCCCAGCGCAAGTCCCATGGCGTCGATGATAATCGACTTCCCCGCGCCGGTTTCGCCGGTCAGGACATTCAGGCCGGGGCCGAACTCCACTCGGAGTTCGTCGATCAGGGCAAAATTCGCAATGTAGAGCTCGCGGAGCACGGCCTACCGCTCGCCCCATTTCAGCTTGGTACGAAGGATCTGGAAGTAGTCTTTCCCGGGCGCCTTAAGCAGCGTGATGGTGTGGTCCGAGCGAACGACCTTGATGACATCGCGGTGGCGAAGGGTAAACCCGACCTGGCCGTCCATGGTCAGGCAGGTGTTCTCATCCGTGGAGCTCTGGACGATCTCGATCTTTGCGGTGTCCGGGATGACAATAGGACGGAGGGTGAGTGTATGAGGGCAGATCGGGGCGACGACGAGCGCGCGAAGGGTCGGATAAACAATGGGCCCGCCGGCGGCCAGGCAGTAGGCGGTGGAGCCGGTCGGGGTAGACAGAATGAGGCCGTCGGCGCGGAACGTGGTGACATATCGTCCGTCGATGTAGGTCTCCAATTCGATCATTCGGGCCAGCACGCCCTTATTGATGACCGCGTCATTCAGCGCGACATACTCGGCGATCCGCTCTCCCTGCCGGTAGACCGTCGCGGCCAGCAGGATTCGCTGGGTCACCTCATAGGTCCCTTGTAACACGGCCTCCAGGGTTGAATAGATCTCCTCCATGGTCACTTCGGTCAAAAACCCGAGACCGCCGAGGTTCACGCCCAGGATCGGCACATCACGCGTCCCGACCAGACGCGCCACCGACAGGAGCGTTCCGTCCCCTCCCAGGACCAGCAGGAGATCGACAAGACCAGGCAGATCCGGCTTCGGCTGAGCGCCGGTCATTCCGGCCAATTTGGCGGTCTCTTCATCCGGGACCGCCTCCACACCCCTGGCCGTCAGCCACGGCAGCAACTCCTGGAGGATAGCCAGAGCCTCCGGCTTATGGAACTTGGCGATGATACCGATCCGTTTCATCGATCTCCCCTTCGGTCAGGCTCAGGGCAGGCTCCCACAGCCTGTTCGGCCGCTTCCTCGGGCATGATGCCTGCCCCGATCTTACTCAGATGGATGAAGAACTCGCGGTTCCCCTTCGGGCCGAGCAAGCAGGAAGGCGCAGCCCCACGAATCCGGAGTCCCAGCTCGACGGCCCGTTTGCCGACCTTCATGATGACCAGCCGATGCGCCTCAGGATCACGCACGACACCCCCTTTCCCGACATGACCCTTGCCGACCTCGAACTGCGGTTTAATCAGCGCCAGGATGTCGCCGGAATCGGCAAGCAGCGAGGGAAGAATCGGGAGGATCGAGGTCAGAGAGATAAACGACAGGTCGACGGTTGCGAGATCCGGCCGATCCGGGAAGTCGGTCGGCACAAGGGTCAGTGCGTGGGTCCGTTCCATGACAGTGACCCGTGGATCGGCCCTGAGCTTCACATCGAGCTGCCCGCGCCCGACATCAACGGCGTAGACGTGGGCAGCGCCATGCTGAAGCAGGCAGTCGGTGAATCCCCCTGTCGATGCGCCAAGGTCGAGGCACACGCGCCCCGCGACAAGGACAGCACACTGCTCCAGCGCGCCCTGAAGCTTGACACCCCCGCGGCCCACGTACGGGTGCTCGGGGGCGATGAGGGTAATCCGGGCGCCGGAGGGCACCAGGGTCCCTGCCTTGTCCACCAGCCGGCCGTCTACCAGCACAACACCAGACAAGATCAGCGCCCTGGCCCGTTCGCGGCTTGCGGCCAGACCTTGCGCCTGCATCGCCAGGTCCAACCGGATCCGTCCGACCTTCTTCGTAACCGGACAGCCAACATCCGACGGCAGGCGCTGGCTTAAAGCCGCCATGCGTCATCACCTCCGCCGCATCACAACGAAATCGGCAATCGCGACCAGTGCGGCCCCTCGGTCGCCGAAGATGGCGAGGCTCTGTTGCGCCTCTGAGACCAGGCGATGGGCCCATCGCCGCGACTCCTCGATCCCGAGCAGAGCGGGGAACGTGGCCTTTTTCTTGCGGAGATCGCTCCCGACCTGCTTCCCCAGAGCCTCCAGACTTCCCTCCAGATCCAGGATGTCGTCCACAATCTGAAAGGCCAGTCCGATTCGCTCGCCGTACTGTGTGAGAGCGTCCAGTTGCTCAGGCCCGGCCGACGCAAGAATGCCGCCTACCCGCAGGCAGCCCCGGATCAGGGCGCCGGTCTTGTGCGCATGCAGATACTGCAGCGTCGGCAAATCGACCCCCCGATCCTCATGCAGCATGTCCACGACCTGACCGCCGACCATCCCCTTGCTGCCGGCAGCCTGAGCGATCTCCTGGATCACCCTGAGGCGGGCTTCCGCCGTCGTCTGCGCGTATACCCCCCCGCACGATTCACCTTGATCTCCCGGTGGCGCAAGCGACAGAAGAATGAACGCTTGCGTCAGCAGCGCGTCTCCCGCCAGGATCGCCATCGCCTCGCCATAGACCTTGTGGCAAGTCGGCCGTCCACGGCGGAAGTCGTCGTCGTCCATAGCCGGCAGGTCGTCGTGAATCAGGGAATAGGTGTGGATCATCTCGATGGCTGCCGCGGCGCCCAACGCCTGCTCCATCTGTCCGCCTGCCGCCTCTGTCGCCGCCAGAATCAGAATCGGTCGCAGCCGTTTACCCCCCGCAAACACACTGTAGCGAACCGCCTCATGGATCTCCTTCGGGGGGTCACCCGCTCCTGGAAGATACCGCTCCAGCGCCTCATCGACCAGAACCCGTCGGTCCTCGAGGTATCGTCTCAGCTCATCCGATGTCACGATTGCCCCCTCACAACGCTTCCTCGTCCTCAAACGGTTGCTCTTCCAGTTCGCCGGAGACCGACTCAACGCTGCGCGTCAGGATATTGACTCGCCGCTCGGCTTCGCTCAACCGAGCGGAGCACAGCCTGGTCAATCGTACCCCGTCTTCGAAGACCGAAAGCGCCTCCTCAAGAGGGAGCTCTCCCCGTTCGAGACGGGAGACAATCGCCTCGAGCTGCTTGAGCGCCTCTTCGAACGGTATCTCGTCCATACCCATTCCTTCCTATCCGTTTTGGACCCGGACCTCCCGGACGTCGCACCGCAACCGACCATGATGAAGGCGCACCTCAACCTGGTCGCCTGCAACGACCGCCGAACTGTCTTTCACAATCTCCTGGTCGGGCAACCGAAGACAGATACTGTAGCCTCGGCTCAGGATGGCCAATGGGCTCAATGAGTCCAGTTTGCCGGCGACAGCCTTCAACTCGCTCTGAAGCATCACCACCCGTCGATCAGCCCAGCCGGTCAAATCTTTGAACAACTCCGTCAGACGACGCCGCTGCAGCCGAATCCGCTCGACCGGATTCAACAGCCGCAGGTGACGATCCAGCCCGCTCATCCGCATCCCCAGACCGTGCAGTCTCGACCGCATAACGCCGGTCATCCGCGCGTGCAGGTCGTCAAGCCGCTGCGCCAGCTCATCCTGCTTGGCAATAACCAACTCGGCGGCCGCAGACGGTGTGGGCGCCCGAAGATCGGCGACAAAATCAGCGATGGTGTAATCGACCTCATGGCCGACCGCCGAGATGACCGGGATCGTGGAGGCCGCAATCGCCCTGGCGACCGCCTCCGCATTGAAGGCCTGCAGGTCCTCGATAGAACCGCCCCCCCTGGCGATAATCACAACGTCCAGCCCGCCTCGCCGGTTCAATTCATCGAGCGCCTCGACGATCTCCGGAACCGCCTGATCACCTTGCACCGCCACCGGATAGATCAGCACATCGACGCCGGCGAACCGCCGTCGAAGCACCTGGAGGATATCACGAATGGCCGCCCCTGTCGGCGATGTGATTACCCCGATCCGCCTCGGCAACAGGGGGATCGGCCGCTTTCTGGCGTCGTCAAACAGTCCCTCAGCCCGCAGCTTCTCCTTGAGCTGTTCAATAGCCAGTTGCAGGGCCCCCAGGCCCTTCGGCTCCATATATTCCGCAACAACTTGATACTCGCCGCGCCGCTCATAGACGCTCAGCTCACCATACACCAGAACCGCCAGCCCATCCTTCGGTTGGAACTTGAGTTGCCGGTTCTGCATCCGGAACATCACCGCCCGGACCTGACTCTCCTCATCTTTGAGGCTGAAGTACATGTGTCCTGACGAGTGTTGGTGAACATTAGACAGTTCTCCCTGTACCCAGATTCCAGAGAACGAGTCCTCAAGAATCGCGCGAATCTCGGCGGTCAAGTCGCTGACAGTGTAGATCTTGGGCTGCTGAAGAACGGCCATGCGGCTCTCTTAACACACGCCCACCCCGTTGTCAAACGCTTTCCCGGACTGGTTTCCAGGCACCGAAACCGCTGAAACAGCATCCAGTGAAACCCTCTGTCGATCACTACGACCAGATATCCCGGCACAAGCTATCGATCGGACTGGCGAAAAGTCGCTACGCCTACCGTATCACCATCGCTCGTCACGGTGACGGCGCCGTCCCTATCGGTCCTGTACAGTTGAATGCCGTTCGCACGGTATCGGTCCAATGTCTCCTGATGCGGATGCCGGAAGCGGTTCCGATAGCCGGCAGAGACTATCGCGATTTTCGGATGCACGCGCGCGAGGAACGGCTCGCTACTGCTGGTTCTGCCGCCATGATGCGGCACCTTCAGTACCTGCGCCGCCAGATCGGTCTCCTGTTCGAGTAGCCGGTCTTCCGCCTCCTGTTCAATATCACCGGGCAAAAGAAACGTGACCTTACCGTACCGTACAGTCAGAACCAGAGAGTTGCTGTTCACGTCGGAAAAACGACCACGCGGAGAGCCGGAGAGCATCGGATTCGACGGGTGCAACACCCCGATCTGCACCGGGGCAAACTGGGATGTCTGATAGCCTGCTTCGAGGATCTTGTGGGGGATTCGCCTGTCGCGCAGCACCTCTTCAAGCCAGAGGTAGGTTGGTATACCAACTCGCTGGCCGCTATCCCAGACCTGACCGACCGAAATGTGGCGGAGGACAGCTTGCAGGCCATTCAGGTGATCCGGATGCGGATGCGACAGCACGACCACATCCAGGTGGCCGATCCAGCGCGACAGGAGGAACGGCACCACCACCTGCTCTCCGACATCAAACCGATCATCGAACAGGCCGCCGCCATCGATCAGGATAGCCCGGTTTCCGGGAAGCTCCAGGACAATCGCGTCGCCTTGCCCGATATCGAGTACGGTCATCCGCAACCGGCCATCCTGAAAGATCGGCAGCAGGCGGACACCGACCAGGATGACACAGGCAAGGGCAGCCGAGCAGGCGGCCCACCGGAGCCACCGGCGTCCCATGGCCGCCATCGCCGCTCCTATGGCCGCGTAGTAGCAGATAATCATCGGCATGGACGGAGAAAAAAGCTGGACCGAGGCAAACGGCAGCCGCGCGAACCACTCGGCGACGCTCACCAGTAGATCGATCAGCCATCCTATGACTACAGCAAACCATCCGAGGGAATGAGGAATGACCGTCGCCAATACGGCAAATAACATCCCTGCCCCTGTCAGCGCACCGCTCAAAGGCACAATCGGGAGATTGGCCAGGATACCGATCAGCGAGAGTCGATGGAAGGTCAGGGCAAGGATCGGGGCGGTTCCAAGGAAGGCCGCGACAGACAATACGACAGGTGTGGCAGCCCATCGCCAGGGCACCGGCAATGAAGCCAACGGCAGTCGATCGACCGCCACCAGGATCGCCCCGGTGGCGACAAAGGTAAGCTGAAATCCGACATCAAACAGGAACAGGGGTTGCCAGAGGAGGAGCCCGATCGCGGAGAGGGCGAGGGTGTTCAATGAATCGGCCTCCCGATCCAGGATCAGTCCCAACAGGTAGACGTCAGTCATCACTGCCGCCCGGACCACTGATGGGCTTCCGCCTGCAAGGGCAGCGTAAAAAGTGATGAGCCCCATTGAGAGCAGCGCGCTCAGGCGCAGCGGGACACGGGCTGCCTTCAATAGAAAGAACAGCGCGCCTGCGAGGAGGCTTACGTTGAGGCCTGAGATGGCCAGAATGTGGTACGTGCCGGACCCGAGAAACGCCTCGTTGATCCACCGCGGGATGCCGGAACGCTCGCCAAGAATAATGGCGACGAGAAGCGAAGCCTGATCCGACGGCAACAGGCCGCTGACCGCGCGAATCATTCGATCGCGGAGCGTATACGCCAGACCGAGCAGTCTGTAGCCTTCGCCGGTCCCTCGCCGCTCCAGCGTCTCCCCTTCGCCGGCCCACCCCTCGAGGGTCGCGCCCTGGGTTTTGAGGTAGAAGGGATAGTCGAACCCGCCGGGATTCAGGTAGCCTCGCGGTCGACGCAGCTTGAACTGCCCGCGAACGCGCTCCCCGTAGGCGGGAACCATCTCGGGGCGAAGCAGGGTCAGGCGCGCCCGTCCGGTAACCTCGATCTCCCGCCCCGCCAGCCACATGGTCCGCAGGTCGAGAAGGATCCGAATCCGCCCCTCTTCACCCCCGATCCCTCTGGCGTCGCCAGCCGAGGGATCGTTTGGTGACGCCACAACCCCCTCGATCAGGAGCGGCTGCTCCAGGACCTCTTCGGCCAAACGATCAATATGATGCGGGAGGAGGAGGTAGGACTCGACCCCGAGGCGACCCGCACCGAGGGAAAAGAAAAGGAGTAGAAGGCAGGCGTCGGCAATGCGAAGCCGGCTATGCACGGCGCTCAGCAGGATGACGCCGGCCGCTGCGAGTCCGGTGAGTAACCAGACAGGCGGCGGCAGCGGCAGAAGGCGCACGGCCACAATGCCTGAAACAAACGCAATGACCAGCGGTACGAGCGGACGGCGCATGGCTCTTGGGTTGGCCTCAATCCATGCGGATGAAGAGCAGCCTCCCATACTGGCGAGGAGTCTGCGTTTTTACTTGCCACCCCTGAGAAAGAGGACCCACATCGCGTCTACCATGGCATGGACCGTTGCAGATGCCATGACAGAATTCGTCTTCCAGAACACAAACCCATATCCCAAGCCGGCGATAGCGGCGACCCCGGTGTACGGCCAGTTCGGGACATCAAATCCCAATGCCCTCTTATTCGCATGCGCCAACCCAAACACCGCAGACGCAACAACCAGCGCACAGATCGGCCTCAGACGATGCTGTAGCAGATTTTGAATCGCGTCGCGAAACAGTATTTCTTCAACCACTCCGATGCTGACAAAGATTATCGGAACGGCGATCAATATCGCTATCGGCACGGCGACGACCAGCGGTACTCCAAGCGGATTGAGTCTCACCACCTTGGCAATCCCCACTGTGGCCAGCCCTGTAGACAGCGTGATCAACAATAGCGTGATCCCCAGAACCCCAAAGGTGGCCGCCGTCGGCACTACGTCGGTTTTTTTCACAGACAGATCGCACTTCAGGTCAAATCGTCTCCACCCGGACAGGACAATCAGCGCATAAATGATGGCCGCATACATACCTAACGGGAGAGCGGTCGGCCTGGCGCTGCCGATCTGCACGCGAAGCCAATTCGTGTTGACAATCTTCGACTCAATCAGCAACCAGATCCACAACACCACGGTAAAGTTGATGACCAGATCTCGACCGGTGAGTGTATCGTCAGCTTTTGGTCCGGTCAAGTAGAGCAGCAAGGTCGGTAATCCAAAATAGACCGTCAACAGCGCAAAGAAATTGATATCCCACTGGTTGACCGCTGCACTGACCATGCTGTAATGCACAAGCAGCAGACCCGGAAGCCACCAAATACGGAGAGGCTTTTCCACAAGCCGGACGCCTATGCCTTCTCGAACAGATTTTTTCATCAGTACAAAGAACGTTACTGCAAGTATGGCAGTACCGATGATGACCACCACGATTCCCATTCACGAACCTCCGCAGTCCCAATACGTTCCTGCACGCGCCTTTATAACAACCTCGCCGACGCGATATCAAGCGAATTCTATTTACTTGGCGAGCGCTCTTCACTACAATTTACAAAATGCAGCATTCGCACCACGGACCAGCCACTCCACACCCCACTCCTCCTATCAACGGGACGACCGTTTTCATCGGACGGCTCCGCCCCTTCTGCTTAATCGATCGACACCTACTCAGAGAGATGGCGGCCTGCTTCGCGCTCGGACTCGGAACCTTTACCTTTGTGCTGCTGATGGATCAGATGATGCGCCTGATGGATCTGATCATCAATAAAGGGGCGCCAGTTGGAGTCGTCCTGCGTCTCATCTCCTACATCCTTCCCTTTTCTTTTACGGTGACGATCCCGATGTCCGTGCTGCTGGCTGTTTTGGCTACGTATGGACGCGTCTCCTCCGAGGGGGAGGCGATCGCGCTGAAAACAAGCGGCCTCAGTCTGTATCGTCTCATGGCGCCAGGGGTTCTCTTCGGCGTTGTGGCCACGCTCGCCACCCTCTGGATCAGTACCGTGGTTCAGCCCAGCAGTACAAAGGCCCTGAAGACGTTGACGCACCAGCTCTATCACACGCAAGCGCTGACGGCCCTCGAGGAAGGCATATTCAACACCGAGTACCCGGGGCTCGCGATCTACGTGGATCGTTCAGATAAAAGCGACGGGACGCTTCACGGCGTCCTGGTCATCGATCAGAGAACCCAGGCCGATCAGCGTCTGATCATCGCTCAGAAAGGCAAACTGCTTAACAATCTAGAGGACGAAGAGGCGCCGATCGGGCTCCAATTATCGAAGGGAACTCTCCATGCCAGCTCCCGCGACAATCCGGCTCACTATCGAAATCTCGATTTCGAAACCTACGATCTTCAGATCCTGAACGGCGGCGACATCGCGGCAACAGTGGCGCGAGTCAGGCAGATCAAGGAGATGAATCTCGAAGAGTTGCGGGCGGAGATTGCACGACTCAACAAGGACGGAGGCAAGCCTTGGCCGCTGCAGGTGGAACTGCACAAGAAATTCGCACTCCCGATTGCGTGCCTCATCTTGAGTATGATAGGCGCCCCGCTCGCGATTCGCATCAAGAAGGCCAGTCGCGGCGTCAGCCTTGCCCTCAGTGTGGCTTTTGCTGTATTCTACTATATCCTGCTGGCAACCGGCGAGAGTCTCGGATCGCGCGGGCGAATTGAGCCTGCCCTCGGCGTATGGCTCCCGAATCTTACCCTGGGTATCATTGCTGTCAGCTTGGTTCTTGCGGAGGGTCGTGAGGCGGCTCTGCCCGCCAGGCTTCAATCCGTGATAAACGCAGCGGTCAGCTACCAGCGGTCAGCGGTCAGCCGCTGGGGATCAGCGCTCAGCAAACGATGACACCAAGTTGTTCTCTCCAATCCCCGACGCCGAAAGACGACGAGTCTTCAACTCCCCGTATTCGGTGCTGATGGCTGAACGCAAAGCGATAGCCTGCATGCGCATTCTGGATCGTTATCTGGCGAAAGAGTTTTTGAGAACTTTTGCCTTCTCGTTGGTGGTCCTCCTCGCACTCTCCGCCATCGTGGACCTGTTCGACCGGCTGTCCCGCTTCCTTGACGTCCCCGGCATGGTGGTGATCCAATACTACGTCCACAGGCTGCCATGGTTCGGGTTACAGGTCATGCCGGTGGCGGTGCTCCTCGCCGCGCTGTTCAGCCTCGGAAAAATGGCCAGGCACAATGAACTGCTTGCGATGAAAATGGGCCATCTCAGCACATTCCGCATTATTAGCCCGCCCTTGATTCTTGGCCTCATCGTCAGCTTTGCGGCCTTAATTCTTGGCGAATCGATTGTGCCTCGAATGAACGAGCGCGCGTTGGATACATATCGGGTGAAGGTGCAGAAGGTCTCCCCTTTCCAGCGTACCAGAAACAACGATATCTGGTACCGGGCCAAGGGTAACCGATTTTTGCACATCTCACTGCTGGAGACGGCATCGGATAGCATCCGGGGATTGACCGTCTTTGAACTCTCACCGGATTTCAGGCTGGTCAGAAGGATCGATGCAAAAGAGGCCAGATGGCAGGACGGACGGTGGCGGCTTCAGGACGGCCAGATATCCTGGACCAAGCCCGATGGAACCTCCAAGGTTGATCCGTTCACACACCTCACGCTGTACCTTGAAGAGAAGCCCACGGACCTCGCCCAAGTGATACGTGAGGCTGAGGAGATGACCTCTTCGGAGCTTCGGGAGTACATCGAGAGACTGGCTAAAACCGGGGTAAACTCGGTACGGTATCAGGTAGACCTGGCAGCAAAGAGCTCTACGGCCTTCACGAATCTCGTCATGGCGCTGATCGGAATCGTCTTCGCCCTCCGCACCGGCAAACGCGGCGTGATGGCCTGGACGGGCGCTTGCGTGGTGGTAGCCGTCTGCTATTCAATTCTTAACTCCTTCAGCATTTCCCTGGGACGTGGCGGCGTCCTGCCCCCGATCGTCTCGGCCTGGCTTCCCAATGCCCTCTTCACCGCCGCCGGTCTCGGCTCCGTACTCACGGTAAAAAGCTAAAGACAGTTCAACGTTCGAGGTTCAATGTCCAACGTTGAAAACCTTGAACGTAGCACGTTGAACGTTGAACCTTGAGCCTCTACGTCCCCATGCTCCAGGAATCCAGGTACTGGCGCTGCTCCGGGGTGAGCATATCGATCCGGACACCCATAGAGGCGAGCTTCAGCGCCGCAATCTGCATATCGATCTCTTTCGGGACGCGATAGACTCGCTTCTCAAGCGTTCCCTGCCGTTTCACCACATACTCGGCTGAGAGAGCCTGGTTCGCAAAGCTCATGTCCATAACGCTGGCCGGATGGCCCTCGGCCGCCACCAGATTGATCAGTCGCCCTTCGCCGAGGACGATGATCCGCCGCCCGTCCGGCATCACATACTCCTCGACAAAATCCCGGATCGTCCGCTTTTCTTTGGCAAGCTTTTCGAGCGCCTCGAGATCGACCTCAACATTGAAGTGGCCGGAGTTGCACACGACCGCGCCGTCCTTCATGAGCCGGAAGTGCTCTTCCCGGATGACGTGTAGGTTGCCGGTCAGCGTAACAAACAGGTCGCCGCTTCGGATCGCCTCATCGAGCGGCATCACCGAATAGCCGTCCATCACCGCTTCCAGGGCCTTCAGCGGATCGACCTCGGTGACAACAACGTTCGCGCCCAATCCCCGCGCCCGCATCGCCACACCCTTGCCGCACCAGCCATAGCCGCACACCACGAAGCGCCGTCCGGCCAACAGCAGGTTGGTGGCCCTGAGGATACCGTCGATGGTGCTCTGGCCGGTTCCGTATCGGTTGTCAAAGAGGTGTTTCGTATCGGCGTCATTGACGGCAATAATCGGGTAGGCCAGGACGCCGTCGCGCTCCATGCTCCGGAGCCGGATCACCCCCGTTGTGGTCTCTTCGGTACCGGCGATCACGTCCGGCAGCAGGTCTTTCCGATCGGCGTGCAGTACCGAGATCGTATCCGCGCCGTCGTCCATCGTGATCTGCGGCCGGTGCGCGATGGCGCTGGTAATGTGCTGGTAGTACGTCTCCCGGTCCTCTCCCTTGATCGCGAATACGGGGATTTCGAAGTGCCGAACTAACGCGGCAGCCACATCATCCTGCGTGCTTAAAGGGTTTGAAGCGCAGACCCGCACATCCGCCCCGCCGGCCTTCAGAGCGCGGGCCAGATTCGCCGTCTCCGAGGTGACGTGCAGGCAGGCCGAAATCCGTATCCCGCGAAGCGGTTGCTCCCTTGCAAACCGCTCCTCAATCATCTGCAGGACCGCCATCGATTCTCTGGCCCATTCAATACGCAGGAGCCCCTTATCCGCGAGCCCCATATCTTTTACGTCGTAATCCACGGTACCTCCCTAAACACAGCGATCAGCGTTCAGCCAAAAGCGTCTCCTGCTGAATGCTGATCGCTGATAGCTGACTGCTGATTTATGCTCCCAGCTTACCTGCCTCTTGTCTCAGCGCCTCGGCCTTGTCGGTTCGCTCCCACGTGAAATCAGGTTCCGTACGGCCGAAGTGGCCGTAAGCCGCGGTCTGCTTGAAGATCGGGCGTCGAAGATCGAGCGCCTTGATCATCCCGGCCGGGGTCAGTTCAAAGTACATAGGGACCATCCTAATCATCTCTTCATCCGGAATGGTCCCTGTCCCCTTGCTGTCCACCAGTACCGATACCGGTTCGGCGACCCCGATCGCGTAGGCCAGCTGGATCTCGCATTTCTTGGCCAGCCCGGCCGCCACGAAGTTCTTCGCAATATATCTGGCATTGTACGACGCGGATCGATCCACCTTCGTCGGGTCTTTCCCGGAGAAGGCGCCGCCTCCGTGGCTTCCAACCCCGCCATAGGTGTCCGCGATCAGCTTTCGACCGGTCAGTCCGGTGTCGCCGTGTGGTCCGCCGGTGACAAACCGGCCGGTTGGATTGATGTGGTAATGGATCCGCTCCAGATCTACCAGTTCCTGCGGGAGGACCGGAAGAATCACCTGCTCTATGATGTCTTCCCGGAGCTGCTTGAGTGAGACATCCGGGCTATGCTGGGCGGAGATCACCACGGTATCGATCCGATTCGGCTTCCCATTGACGTATTCGACCGTGACCTGCGATTTGCCGTC
>JAHFDH010000119.1 GCA_023249055.1 Candidatus Methylomirabilota bacterium | reverse complement strand
GGACGAAGTTCGGCTTCATCTCCCTGCAGGCGCGCCTTGTTCTGCGTCATGAATCCCGCGACCTCTGCGTCCGTCACCTCAGGAACCTTTGAGATCACCTCAGCCTTCAACAGTTCCTCAACCGTCATCCCGCGCCGTTTGGCTTCAAGCGCCAGCAGGTGCTCATCGATCAACTCCTCCAGCTTCGCCTCCATAAGCTGGAACTTCTGCTCTTGCAATTTGGCAAACTGCGGGGCCAGCGCCTTCTCGAGTTCTTCAAGCGTTACGACCTGGCCGCCTACCTTGGCCACTGCTCCCGATTCGACCGGTTTGGTCGACGGCTCGGCGCTGAACGCAGACGGCTGCCACAGCACTGTCCACAAGAGGAAGACTGTGCCGATCGCGGCAGCCCAGCGTTCAGATCTGCCCTTTCCCAGTAATCGCATGATCGTCTCCTTATCATGAGTGTCCAATGAAATATCCGAGCTTCTGACTGCGCTAGGCCTGCACCAAAAAGTTTCGCATCATATCCATGTTTTCATGTTCGAGATTGTGACAGTGGTACAGGTAGAGACCCGTGTATCGGTCAAAGCGTTTCAGGATGGTGACCTTTTCCCCGGGCATCACCAGCACGGTATCCTTCCAGCCGTTATCTATAAACCCTTGACTGACCGACGCGTACCGTTGCTCAAATCCCGGCGCCAACTCTCGCTTGAGGACCTGGAATGTCTGTCCGTGGATGTGCATCGGGTGCGCCATCATCATCCCGCGAGCGCGGTGGTCCCGATTCACGAATTCCAGTAACTGCAAGGTGTTCAGCGGGATGATCTCGTCTTCGACGACCTTGGTCAGTTCGAACGAGCGGCCGTTGAGTCGTGGCGACATCCCCATCATTGACAGGTGAATGGACCTCGGATTCCTGGCATTGGCAGCGTCTTGCGGCCGGTACCGCTGAATCTGCGACAGGCGGCGCGGCAGGGCAGGCTGATCACTGCGGTCCTCCCGTACGATGCGAACCGTCAGGATCGGGCACTCCGCCCCATTCGGCAGGGCGGCACCCATCCCGCCCATCATCCCGCCGCCCATGCCGCGCCCCATCCCCATCATCCCGCCGCCCATCCCCATCATCGGCATCACGCCAGAAAAGGCGGCGCTGCGCAGCGTAATCTCATCGCCGAGCTTTCGGCCGCGGAAGTCTGTCCAAAGGTCTACCCGTTCGCCTGGGGCCAGCATCACATAGTTGCGAACCGCCGGACTTTCCAGCAACCCCCCATCGGTACCGATTACGGTGAGCGGGCTCCCGTCGCTCCACACCAACTTATAGATGCGCGAATTGGAGCCGTTGAGGATCCGAAGCCTGTAGGCTCGGGTCGCCGCCGGAAGGACAAAATCCGGCTTGCCATTGACCAACAGCCGATCGCCCAGGAACCCCATCCATCGATCATGCATATGTGCGATATATCGGAGCTGATTGCGGTCATCGAAACTGCGATCCTGAATGACCAATGGAATATCATGCTCATGGCGCGGCAGATCCAGCAACTGCTCCTCAGTATCCGTCACGAGGATCAGACCGGCCATACCGTAGTAGGCCTGCTCAGCGGTCCGTTTGTCGGTGTGCGGGTGGAACCAGTAGGTGCCGGCGCGATCGAGGACCGTGAATTCGTAGACAGAGGTTTGGCCGCTGCCTATCTGATGTCGAGGGTGGCCGTCGGCCTTTTCGGGTACAAGCAGGCCATGCTGATGAATCACGCAGTCTTCCGGCAGCTTGTTGTGGAAACGGATTCGGACCTTTTGTCCCTGGCGCAACCGTAATATGGGACCGAGATAGCTGCCCGGAATCTCCTCGACCGTGCCGGACGGTCCCTTAATTAACTCACCAGAAAACCTCCAGACCTTCGTGGGTCGATCCGACGAAAGAATCGGGACCTCCGTGGTCAGGGCCGTCATCCCAATCTCCACATCAGGGTCCGATGGACCTGAGCGCTCCGGAGCACCCTGTTCGACGGCTGCAAACACCCACTCCGGAATCACTGCCGTCGCCACCGCGCCAAGCCCGAGGTACTGCAACAACCTTCTGCGGGAGAGATCAGTCGTGTCGCCCATAGGAAGCACACCTCCTCCAGTTTCCGCGGTCAGTTCTCAGCTCTCCTGATACATCCCCTGCGTTGTCTGAAGCTGATGGCTGAGCGCTGATTGCTGAACGCTGTTTTCCCAGTGAACACTAAATGGTTGGTAGCCCACTTCGAGTAAACACAGGGCATGGGGAGAAATCGTCTTTGATGCGCGATTACGATCCATACCTTCAAGTATCGCTTTAAAGTCTTCAGGCTGTAATCTTCCCCTCCCAACGTCCAGCAATGTCCCCATGATGATTCGAATCATGTGGCGAAGAAATCCATCGGCTACGATCTCAAAGATCAGGTGATCGCCCTGTTGCCGGAACTCAGCCACGAGGACTGTTCGAACCGCTGACTCGGCGGAGCTGTGAGCGGCTTGAAAGGTGCTGAAATCGTGTGTGCCGACCAGACTTCTCGCGGCATCGGCCATGGCATCGGTCCGCAATGGGTAGGGAACAAATAAGGTATAACGGCGCTCGATGGCGGATGGGTACGGCCGCGTGATGAGCGTATACCGGTATCGCTTCCACCGAGCCGAGTGCTGGGCATGAAAGTCGTTGGTCATCTCCTCCACCGCCGTGACAACAATATCTGGCGGCAGGACGCTGGTCAGGGCGCGCCGGAAGGTGTCAGGCGGATGGTGAAATTCAGCGCGAAGGCTGGCGACCTGGCCAAAGGCGTGGACACCGGCATCGGTCCGGCCTGCCCCCATGACGTGAACCTCTTTCCCGCAAATTCGCGCCACAGCGTCTTGCACCGTCCCTTGAATGGTGGTCATGCCCGGCTGGACTTGCCAGCCATGATAGTCGGTGCCATCGTATTCGATCGTTAACTTGTAGGTGGTCATGTTCGTCCGGAAACACGAACAGGAGCGCCGATGCTGCGCTCCTGTTCAGAGATGCTTGCGACCATCAAGGGGAGGCCGTTCAAAGATAGCGATCGATTAAGAGTTCGGCAATCTGAATGGCGTTCAGAGCCGCCCCCTTTCGAAGCTGGTCTCCTACCACCCAGAGATTGAGGGCGCGCTCGTTCGTCAGATCTTCCCTGATCCTTCCCACAAAGCAGTCGTCCTGGCCGGCCGCCATGAGCGGCACCGGGTAGCGGTCCGCTTCAGGCTCGTCCATGACCACAAGTCCGGGCATCTTCGAGAGCAACTCCTTCGCTTTGTCCGCCCCGATCTTCCGCTCTGTCTCAACGTTCATGGCGACCGAATGAGCCGTAAAGACCGGGACGCGCACGGTCGTAGGCGAGACACCGATGGTTTCATCTCCCAGGATCTTACGAGTCTCGAAGACCAGCTTCAACTCCTCTTTTGTGTAGCCATTCGGCTGGAACGCATCGATATGCGGAATGACGTTAAATGCTATCTGTTTGGGGAACGTTCTGATCTCGATCGGCCGGCCGCTGGCCCACGCCAGAGTCTGTTGTCTCAGTTCCTCGATCCCCTTCGCTCCGGCGCCGGAGACCGCCTGGTAACTCGTTGCAATCACCCGCCTGACGCGGCCATAGTCGTGCAGCGGCTTGAGCGGCATGAGCATCACAATCGTTGTACAGTTGGGGTTGGCGATGATGCCGCGAGTCCGATACCCCGCAAGCGCATCCGGGTTGATCTCCGGAACGACAAGCGGAATGTCGGGGTCCATCCGGAACGCGGAGCTGTTATCAATAACGACGGCGCCGGCCCTGGCAGCCGCCGGGGCGAATTCGTGACTGCGAGTCGCGCCGGCTGAGAAGAGGGCGATCTCAATCCCCTCGAACGAACCATGGCCGAGCTGCTCGACCTTGATCTCCTCTCCGCGAAAGGTCAGACTCGTCCCCGCGGAGCGTTCGGAGGCCAGGAGCCTCAGATGCCGGACTGGAAAGTTCCGCTCTTCCAGCAGTCGAAGCATCGTCTCTCCCACTGCTCCGGTCGCCCCCGCCACGGCGACCGCATATGTTCTGCTCATCATATCACGTACCCTCAGTCACAGTCCTCGCGGCGCAGCCGTATCTTTAGGCGGCCGCTTGGCGCCGACTATTTTATTGATCGCATTCAGGTAGGCTCGCACGCTCGCCTCAATCACATCGGTCGAGGCACCTTTACCGATCACAGTATGACCATTGACCTCCAGCTTGACGACGACTTCGCCCAACGCGTCTTTCCCGCCGGTGATGGCCCTGATCGAATAGTCGGCGAGCCGTCCATGGACCTTCGTGATCTGGTCGATCGCCTTGTAGGCCGCGTCTACCGGGCCATCCCCCCAACCGGATTCCTGGAAGATCTCGTCCTCGCGCTTCAGCCGCACGGTCGCCGTGGGAACGAGGTTCGTCCCGCTGGTGAACTGCAGATGATCAAGGGTGTAGGTCTCGCCGGCGGCTAGAGCTTCCTCCTCGACAATCGCCAGCAAGTCGTCGTCAAACACCTCTTTCTTCTTATCGGCAACGACCTTGAATCGAACAAAGGATCGGTTGATGGCCTCGTCGGACAACATGACACCCAACTCTTCCAGTCGCTTTTTGAACGCATGCCGCCCGGAGTGCTTGCCCAGAACCAATCGGCTCTGAGGAACTCCCACCGATTCCGGTGTCATGATTTCGTAGGTCAGCGGCTTCTGTAGTACGCCGTGCTGATGCACGCCGGCCTCGTGCGCGAAGGCGTTGGCGCCGACGATGGCCTTATTCGGCTGGACGGGGATCCCGATGATGCTGGTCAGAAGCTTGCTGGACCGATAGATCTCCTCCGTATTGATGCCGGTCTCGAAGTCAAGCAGGTCTTTGCGCGTCCGCAGCGCCATGACGATCTCCTCCAGCGAGGCGTTTCCGGCGCGTTCACCGATTCCGTTAATCGTACACTCGACCTGTCGAGCCCCGTTTCTGACCGCCTCGAGTGAGTTCGCCACCGCCAGCCCAAGATCGTTATGGCAGTGACAGCTTATCACCGCCTTATCGATGTTGGGCACCCGATCGAACAGGTTTTTGATCCTGGCTCCAAACTCCCAGGGGAGCCCATAGCCGACCGTGTCGGGGATATTGATGGTTGTTGCCCCCGCCCTGATGACCTCCTCAACGACCTTGCACAGATAATCCTGGTCACTCCGATGGGCGTCCTCCGGCGAGAACTCAACGTCGTCGGTATAGCGTCTGGCATGTTTCACCGCTGCAATCGCGGCCTCCAGAACCTCCGCCTGCGTCGATTTCAGCTTATACGTGATATGAATCTCGGATGTCGCAATGAAGATATGGATCCTCGGACGATCGGCATATTGCAACGCCTCCCAGGCCCGGTCGATATCAGGATTGCGAGTCCGACAGAGACTCGCGATGATCGGCCCGCCCTTCAGATTCTGGGCAATCGTTTTCACCGCCTCGAAGTCATCTTCAGAGGCGATGGCAAAACCGGCCTCGATGACGTCGACCTTCAGACGCGCCAGTTGCCGGGCCATTTCCAGCTTCTCCCGGGTATTCATGCTGCAACCCGGCGCCTGCTCGCCGTCCCTGAGCGTGGTGTCGAAGATGAGAATGCGTTGACCCATCGTCTCTACGCTCCACCCTTCCCGCCGATCGGCTGCTCTAACGGCTGGGGCAGGCGCCGTTGAATCGGCGGAATCAGGCGAATGACACCGAACAGGGCATACACGGAAAAGAACAAAAAGGCGACCAGGCTCGGCGCCGACGCAACGACCAGCACCACGAATGTCAACCCGATCAGGAGCATAAACGGTTGACGTTTCTTCATCTCGATTCCTTTCAGGCTGCGATACCGAAGTCGACTCACCATCAGGAACGACATGGCATAGACGATGACCACCATGAGTGCGGACGTCACCCGATCCGACAGCAATTCATGTTGGAAGAGGACCAGTGAAGGCGACTCCCGCATGAAGAGCACGAAGGAGGCGATGACCGCCGCTGCCGCCGGGATCGGGAGGCCGACAAAGTAGCGCTTGTCAAGCGTCTGCGTCTGAACGTTGAAGCGCGCCAATCTGAAGGCGCCGCTCGAGACGAACAGCGCCGTCGGAATGATCGATCCGAACAGCCAGCCCATCTTGGTGTACGGTTTCATCGCCCACGCATAGGAAAGGATCGCAGGCGCGACGCCGAAAGAGACCAGGTCCGCTAATGAATCAAGCTGCACCCCGAACTCGCTCTGGCTGTTGGTGAGCCGGGCGACGGCCCCATCGAGACCGTCCAGGATGAGCGCAACAAGAATTGCGATGGCC
>JAHFDH010000118.1 GCA_023249055.1 Candidatus Methylomirabilota bacterium | reverse complement strand
TCCGCCGCCACTGTCTCAGGTCAACATCATCTAACGGCACATCGTCAATCCAGACGCAGCCGTGCTGCGGACGCAACAGACCCGTAAACAGATCGGCGATTGTCGTTTTTCCGGCCCCCGAGGGTCCTATGATCACAGTAAATGACCCCACCGGCACGGCCAGTGACGCGTTCCACAACACACGGTGTTTGCCATACCCGAAGCTGACCTTGTCCAGGCGGAGAGACTTCTCGATGCGGGGCGGAAGCCCCCCCGGCTCTGTTTCGCGGTCACGGTTCGCGCTGTCAATGGCAGCATGCAACGACCAGAAGGCGCTTTCCAACGTCCGTAATTTCTGATATCGCCGCTGCATCTTCGCGAGGCAGGTCAGCAATTGCGCGAGAACAAGGACCATCACCATCACGACATTGAGCGGCAGCTTCCACCGGCTCAGGGCCATGTATAACCCGATAACGATGACGATCGTCAACGCGAGCTCCTGAGAAGAACTCAACGCCTCCGCACTCAGTACGTCTTGCTGGAATGCCCGGTTCAGTCGTTGAGTGCTGGACTGGAGGGACGGACCTATCAACTCTTCCCGCGCCATGGCCTTCAATGGTTTAATGGACTGGAGGCTATCCGTTAAGTCGACCAGCAGGGACTTCAATAATTTGGTCTGACGATTTCCAGCCCGATGCGCCATACGGACGAGGTAGTTGAGTCCGTAGAGGATCAGTATTCCGGGAACCAGAAATACCAGCATCGCCTCCCGTGCGACGACGAAGGCCACGCCGGCATATACGATAGCTTCAACGAGCAAGGCGACAGCGTTGGTGCCCTCCATGTACGCCATTGACGCCCGCATCGCTTCAGTTCCCACCGCATTGGCCAGGCTCCCCACAGGTTGGCGCACATAATACTCCCACCGGGCAGCCAGCAGGGTACGAATGAGAGAGAGTCGTAGATCGGTGGCGACATGCGTGACGGTATACCCGGCCTGAGTTTTCGCCAACACGAGAAATGCCACCTTGACCGCCACACAGAGGACCATCACTATCAGCAGCGTGCCGATGGTCGGTATCAGTCCGACCGCTCCCAGCAATTGCGTCAAGATTTGCTGCGCTCCGGACAAGTGAACACCGGTTCCCTGAATCTTCTCACCGGTCGCCACATTGAGCAGTGGAAGCAGAACGAGGAGTCCCACTCCATCCGCGACGCTCGCAAACAGCAGGGAGATCAGCGTGAGCGCGCTCCGTTGGGGATACATTCGGATAATAGTGATTAAAAACCGCATGGCAACACGCACCTGTCTGGCACTGACGTGACAGCAGAGAGGACCTCCAAGGCCAACGTCGCCATGACATCGCCGCGACGCCACCCCAATGGTCTCATCACCACGATTGCTCCCTCACCGGTTCCAGGTTCAGGTAATGGAGGCATTAAATGTTGGATTATACTCCAAGGTCGGCATCCGCGACAACAATCCGGTGGGGGAGGCAAGTAAACTTATTAGACAGGGGTCACTCGCCCCACTGTGGCAGCAGCGTGGGACGCGGCTCACTCGTTCACCTCACCAGGCAGGCGGGGCCTCATACCACCCCATATCAGAGCCCAGCGCCTCCGCCACCGCCTGAACGGGGTCCCGCAGACGCCTGCGCGCCGCGCGGGGACAACGGCCTGCGTCGTGTGGAGGATCTCGCGGACGCCCGACGACACGTGGCGCACTTGCGAGGCCGCGAGATCCCGATCGGTCCCGACTACCCCCCGACCGATCGGGGTCCGGAGGGCCGGGCGACGGTGGGCCGGTGACCCGCCAGAAGGTGCCGTCCACCGTGGAGGGCCGCCACGGCTCCGCGGGTCGTGCGGGGCAGCCCGGCGCGGATGCTCCGCCCCCTGGCCTGTACCTGGCGGCCCCGCCCGGCCGCACGCGCCGGACCGGGGGCTGCGGCGGGGAGGGGAGGGTGACGGTCTGCCCCATGGTTGACCGGAGTACAGTGTTTCAAAACGGACGGCAAATACGGCTTGACATCCGGCGGGCCTGTGCGTTAGCTTCCAGCCAACCACCTAATGACACCATGCGAGGAGGTACAATGACTGCGTTTCGCATCAGGGTCAACCACGAGAATCTCAAGTTCAGCTCAGCCCACTTTGTGCTCTTCGGTAACGGGCAGTGTGAGACGCTTCACGGTCATAACTACAGGGCGTGGGTGGAGCTGGAGGGATCGCTGCAGCCAAGCGACTACGTCATGGATTTCCTCGAGGTCAAGCCGCTTCTGAAACAGATCTGCGAGCACCTGGATCACCGAGTGCTGCTGCCGACCGACAATGAGGACTTGAAAATTACGCAGGGCCATGCGGTAGTCGAGGCGATCTATGGCACAAAACAGTATCGCTTCCCCGTAGAGGATGTGCTGCTGCTTCCGATTCATAACGCCACCGCAGAGCTGTTGGCCCGGTATATCTGCGGGGAGTTGAAGACAGAGATCAGGAGCCGATACGGGGGCGAAGGAGTCGCCACCATCAGGGTTGGCGTGCAGGAATCGTTCGGGCAGGAGGCCTCGTACGAAGAGGCGTTCTAAGCGTCCGTCGTCGCGCCGATCAGATCGTCTCGCGTGATGGTTCCGCTGTGCAGCGCGGTGGCGAGCAACACCCCGGACGCGCCGGCACGTTGAAGGAGTGCGATCTCCGCAACTGACGCGATGCCGCCGCCCACGATAAATCGCATGCCCGGCGCGGCCGTCGCGATCCTGTCGAGCAGTACCGCATCTGCCCCGCTGCCCGCGCCGATCCTATCCATCTCCAGGAGAATTGTCTCACGAAATCCGAGCGACAGCAGACGCGAGGCCGTCGCAATCGGGTCCTTCGACTCGGTCGACGGATGTCGCCAGGTCACCTCTTGCGCTTTCAGGTCGAGACTCAAGAGCGTTCTCTCGGCTCCCAGCGCAGCAAGGAGCCCTGATGCCGCGCTGAGGCCTGTCAGCGACTCGGAAGCGAGAACGACCTTCTTCGCGCCCGCGTCCAGCAGCCGCCTCGCCTGTGGGACATTGTGAATGCCGGCGTCGACCAGCAGTTCAAGCTGCGGCTCAGAGGCGGCCATCTGCGCGATGACGGCCAGGTTGTCGCCGCTGCTCATAATGGCATCCAGATCGGCAATGTAGACGACATCACACGCGAGGGTTTCACGGTATGCCCGCAGGAGCGCCACGGGATCGGCACCTTGCAGGAGAACGCTCCGAATCGGTCTGTATGCCGACCGCTCTCCGCGGCGGGCGTGAACCGCGACCCCTCGCATAATATCGATGACAGGTATCACCTTCATACGTGCAGCATCCGCGGTTGTACAAGACAACGTGAGAGGTAAAGAGTAAGTGGTCTGAATGAAGATTTTCGTACACGAATCTATCACGGCGGGCGGGTTGGGTAAAAGCCCAGTCTCGCCGACGCTGCTGGCAGAAGGGCGAATGATGATCGAGGCGTTGCTCGCCGATCTGCTCAACCTTCAGGAGCACCAGCTTGCAGTCCAGGTCGATCGGAGATACCTGCCACAGCTTCGTAGTCGCCCAGGTCTTCAGGTTATTGACAACGGGGATCGTTACGATCAATGCTTCGCACAGATGATCGATGAGGCGGACGCCGCGTTCCTGATAGCCCCGGAGACCGGCGGCCAACTCGAAGCGCTCACAGCAATAGTCGAAGGTTGTGGTAAGTTAGTGATAGGTTCCAGTGCTGCCGGGATCAAAGCGGCCGGCGATAAGTTGCTGACGTACCGATTGCTGAAAGCGCATGGCATCGCCACCCCCAGGACACTCCGTGTCCGGCCGGCTGATGACCCGGCCTCGATAGGCCGTCGGCTTGGCTACCCTGTGGTAGTGAAGCCGATTGACGGGGTGGGGTGTCACAACGTGTTTATCGCGCGGCGTTCATCGGAATTAGAGCGGACGATTGCGGCGGCCAGGCAGAAGACGGCGGGCGCAACACTGCTCGCGCAACCTTACATCGACGGCGTTGCCGCCAGCGTCTCGCTCCTCACCGACGGCAGCCGGGTTCTCCCTTTGACCTTGAACCTCCAGGAGATCAGAGGGCGGAGCAGGCTTACATATCACGGAGGCTGCGTCCCGTTTGAGCACCCGCTCCGCGCCTTGGCGTTCCGTCGGGCCGAGGAGGTCGTCCAGGCAATGCCCGGCCTCAAGGGGTATGTCGGCGTCGATCTGGTCCTGACCGATCATGACGCAGTGATCATCGAGGTGAACCCTCGCCTCACAACCTCATATGTCGGGGTCCGACAGGTCCTCCGGCAGAATCCGGCAGCCCTGATTCTCGACGCGGTGGCAGGCAGGCTTCCGGACCCTGCCGCGATCCAGATCGTCGGGTCAGCGCGCTTTACTACGCGCTCTTGTGAAGTAAGACCCTTGGGGAGTCGGCAGTGATCCGGGTCATCGGATGGGATGTCGGCGGCGCGAACGTGAAGGCCGCCCGCCTGTTGTTTACCGACGGACGCGCCGAGAGCGGGCGTACGGTTCGCCGCTACTTCGAACTGTGGAATGACCGCGGCGGCCTTCCCTTACTCCTGCGGGAGCTGTGCGGCGATCTTGGGCCGGCCGATGCGATGGTATTAACCATGACCGGGGAGCTGTGCGATGCATTCGATGACAGGACCGAAGGGGTGGCCTACATCATCGACGCAGTGAGAGAAGCGGCCCCAGAGATCCCGCTGTACGCCGTCAATCTCGAAGGTCGGCTCGTTCGCCTGGACGGGGGGGAGGCGGATCTCCTCACCCTTGCGCCGACGAATTGGATCGCCGAGGCGTTGTTTCTGGCGAGCCGGCAACCGGACTGCCTGATGGTGGATATCGGCAGCACCACCACCGATCTGATTCCGATCCTTGGGGGGAGGATCGGCGCACAGGGCAAACGGGACATCGAGCGGTTGGCGCACGGGGAGCTGATCTATACGGGCGCGCTCCGCACGCCAGTTGTCGCTATCGCGCCGCATATCCCTGTGCGAGGGGCGATCTGCCGGATTTCGGCCGAATACTTTGCCATCTCAGCGGATGTATATCTTGCGTTAGGCAGGCTCCAACCGGAAGACTATACCTGCGCCACGCCTGACGGCCGCAACAAGACGATGGACGGCGCGCTCCGCCGTCTGGCCAGGGTGGCGTGTGAAGACAGCAAGAATCTCACAGCCGGAGAACTTCACGGTATGGCCGCCTATATCGCCGAGCAACAGATCCGACAGATCACGGAGGGGATGTTTCAGGTGCTCTCCAGGTTCGAGAACGGCCTCCATCTCCCAGTGGTCGCAACGGGGGTCGGCGCCTTCCTGGGGAAAGCCTGCGCCACGCGGCTGAACCTTCCGACCTGTGCCCCTCCGGTATTGACTGAAAGCGGAGCTTTGGCATTGAGCCCATGCGCCGCAGCCGCCTACCTCTTGGGGCGCGAACTGTCTCAAACATAAGCGTTCAGCCATCAGTGATCAGCTACAACTGAGGTGCTGAAAGCTGACTGCTGAACGCTGATAGCTATAGTCCATGAACATCGACGTGGTCATCAAGGTGGGCGGCAGTCTCGGTCAGTGGAGAGGTGTCGGGAAGCTGCTCGATTCCATTCAGCAGTGGAAGAGCGCCGCCAACGTGTTAGTGATTCCGGGTGGCGGTGTATTTGCCGATCTGGTGCGGGCGGAATATCGCCGGACACAGCTTACTGAACGTGCCGCGCATCGGATGGCTATCCTAGCCATGGATCAGTACGGTCTTCAGCTTTGCGACCTCGCCTCCCGCGCGGCGCCCGCCTCCAGCCTGAATCAGGTCATGCAGGTGATCCGATGCGGCCGGCTTCCGGTCTACCTCCCCTCCCGATCACTCGCACGCCGGGATCCTTTTACCCCTTCGTGGCGCGTGACCTCGGATTCGATCGCCGCCTATATCGCCGGACTCGTGCAAGCGAGAGCCTTGCTGCTGCTGAAGTCTGTAGACGGGATCTTCGCGCGCGATCCGAAGGCCGACCCGTCGGCGCCCCTGCTCCCGCGCGTCACGCGCTCACGCCTCCCGCGTTACTCCGGCGTGGATCGCGAGTTTGGCAGGTGGCTGAACGGGATTGACTGTTGCTGGATCATCAACGGAACGCACCCCACTCGTGTCAAGAAGTGGCTGGAGCGTGGGACGACGGTCGGGACCTGCGTGGTTACGCGGAGCGCGAAGCGCAGAGCGTAAGGTGCGAAGCGAGACTCGCCTTCAGGCGTTCTACCAGCGTCGTGGAAATGGAGCCGCTCCGCTGCCCTCCTTCGCAGGCCGCGGTTCGTACGCCGGCAATATCGGCGCCGAGCGTGAGCGCCCTGGAGAGATCCGCCTGCTGCA
>JAHFDH010000016.1 GCA_023249055.1 Candidatus Methylomirabilota bacterium | reverse complement strand
CGCACCTCACCCTGGCCCGCATTGTTTACGGTCATCTGATAGAGGTGGCCTGCAGGCAGCTTCGCCTTTGCAGCGGTCAGGAAATCGGCCGGATCGATGTGCGGAACCGTCTCTATCGGTGTGCTGCCCCCGCTGCCGGCGCCAACGGTTGGGTTGCCGGGAGCTGTATAGGCGCCGCTGGCGGTGGCGGTACCGTTGATTATAACGTGGCTGCCATTCAGGGTAAGATTCTGATTGGCGTGAACGTTCCCGCATGTCCCACCTGTTGCCAACACGTCTGTGCTACCCCCAATTGTCATACTGCCGCCGGTCAGGATGGCGTCATTGGAGCGAAAAAAGGTGCTCATGACGGCCCTTCGAATCGCTTGTGACCCTCCGATGGCGCTGGTGCCGGTCGACACCACCCTCACTGTGAAATCTCCCGCTGACTGATACTGAACCGTATAGCTTCCTGCTCCGCCCAATGACGAATTGGATACGACATTCTGAAGATCGGCGCTGGCGTTTGTCACGAGATTCGGCGGCGTTTGCGTTGAGTTATAGAGTGTGTTAAAGGCATGCTCCAGACCAGCCTCAGCCAGGAACCCGGCCTGAACGGCGCGCAGATGGTTTGACGCGATCTGCGCCTCAGAGCCGCCGATAGACAGAATGGCAGCCGCGAGCGCCCCCAGGATGACGAAGGCCATGAGCGCAAGCGGAAGGATGAGCCCCCTATTATCTCTGAGCCGCTTATACTTCATGGCAGACTCCTTGGCTTAACCCTGGTGGTCATGTAGCGCGCGCTGCCGTCCGGACTCTGAACTGTAAGGTCGATCCGGATCTCTCTGATAAGGCCCAGGTTTGGAGGACTGGCGGGCAGCGCCCCTCCGACAGTATCGAAATAGGTGAAGGTCAGGACTGTCACATTATCAACAATAGGATCAGGGGTAAGGTCTCCGCCCTGAGTCCTGGTGAGGGTGTTATTACCTGTATTTCTGGTATAGGTAATGGTCTTGACATCCCGGACAAGACTGCCCACGGGATAGGTCGAGCTGAGGGCTGATGTAAGTGTAAGCGTATTACCGTTTATGGTGTCTATCCGCTTAACTTCCCGCGTACCCCCATTGGCAATATAGATATAGTCATTCAGAGCCGGATTGTTATACACCTTGAAGGCATCGGCGGTCGCCGTTGCGTTTAGGCTTAAAGTAACAGTGTTCGCAGTAAGTGCAGTAGCGGTCGCCTCATTGCCCCCGGCGCCTCCGATCACGGAAGAGCTGTCCACGTTCGCCATAAAGGTGATGCTGGTAGAGGAGGCAGTCGTGATAGCGTTGCCTGCGCCGGAGGCCCCGACCCAGTATGAGCCGATCAGTCTCAGTTCGTTCGCCATGCGGTCCAGGCCGCCCCTCGCCCCATCCTGAGCCGCCTCCAGGGAGCTGGCCCGGATATAGGTGTCCTGCGAAACCTTGTAGACTCCCAAGATGGCCCCGCCAATTAAGCCGGCAATTGCCAGGGTGATTAACAGCTCAATGAGGCTATACCCCTTTGTCTTGTTGACACGCATCATGATACATCCCCCTTACGGCCTGGCGGCGACGAGCGTCTTGATGTTGATGCTCTCCTGGTTCGCCCCCTGAGCCGTAGGAAGGGTGAAGGCGACGGTAACGGTCACCTGGCTGGTATTCGCCATACCACCCGTCCCCGCCATAACTGTGACCTGCCGGCTGAAGTTAGGATAGCCCGGTATCGTCCCGAGGGATTGATCCGCGAATTTGTCCGGGGGGGGAACAAAAACTGCGTCCCCCACCTTGTAGGTAACTCGCTTCAGCTGTTCCAGCCAATCCTGGGCGAGCATGGTTGCCGTCGACAGATAATAGCCTCGCGTGACGGCGGCCTGGCCGAAGGAGATGCTACCGGCGATCCCGCCGCCTTGAAGCGCGGTCGTCGCCGCCACCCCTAAGACTGCGATAGTGAGAATCGCGAGGGCAATCAGGACCTCCACGAGGGTAAAGCCGCGCTGCGTCCGCATCTCGCTCCTCCTCACTGGCCGACCCGCGCTATTCGAACTCGGCCCGCAGAGCTGATGACAACATCCAAGGCTGACGTGCCCTGCGAGTTCCGCACGGTGATCCTCCCCGCTCCTGCTGTCCCAAGCGGTTTAAAGACCGGATTGGTGTTCACGGCGGCGAGTTGAGCTTGATTGACCAATCGCCTGTAGCCGTTTCCGTCGGTGCCGGGGCCAGTCCACGGGGTCCCTGATCCATCGACAAACCGCAATCGGTTCCCGTTCACATCGATCTCTACGGTGTAATTGATATTGCGGGAGATGGCCAGCTCGCGGGCCTGCTGGAGCACCGTCGCCAGCTCCTGGGATGCTCCACGCGTCTCCATTGCTCTGAGAAAGGTCATAAACAGGGGCATGGCCGCCACGCTCACAATCCCGACGATTGCAACAATCGTGATCAGCTCCACGAGGGTAACCCCCCGTTGATCGTCCACTCGACTCCGCCGACAGTCCATCTGAACATCCTTCGCAGAGACAGCTTCCCACCGTGAGACCGCCCCCACAAGTGGGGAGAGGCTGCTCGCCTCTCCCCGGTCGCCTTGTAGCGGCTGCTTACGGCTTTGTGACGGTGACTCCATCACCGATTGCTGTCACGATGTAGTTAGCCACTCCGCTCCTGGTAAACGCGTAGGTCCAGCCTTGCGGCGGCGACAATGCGCCTCCTGCTGCAACGGATGCAGCTGAAAACCACGGGCCCGACGAGATACCGTTGGCATCAGTGACGGCCACAGTGAGGGGGAAGACTCCAGTCCCACCGGTTGCTGCGGCGCACGTAGCGCCTCCCCCCGCTCCCGGCCAAGCCGCTGCCGCCACACTGGCGGGAACATCGCCGCAGTGGGCGGCGAAGGCAGAGAACGCCTCTGCCAACGTTGCGGCATCCGCTTGGCCCTTTGCGACTCGCGCCTTCGCCTGCATGTTGGCATAGATCGGCATCGCAATCGCCGCCAGGATCCCGATAATCGCCACAACCATCAGCAATTCAATCAATGTGAATCCAGCCTTACCGCGTCCGACCAGCTTCTTTCTCGTTCTGTTCATCACTTGCCTCCTTTACCGAGTAAGGTTAAACAATACAACTACAATCAGTTAGCTGTGTTATGATGCAGCAATCGTGCCATCTGTGCGTCGATACCTTTACTGATCTCAACGCCACGGAAAGCAGGCTGACTGAAGGGGATGGGGAGGATCAAGGGAAAGGGATTGGGACAGTTAAGAGGTTAAGAGCCAAGCGGAGGTGACAAAAAGTGTCGATTAGCTGACGGTTTTGGAAGGATCAGCGAGCCCTGGATATGCCGTACTTCTTGACCTTGTAACGAAAGGCGCGAAAAGTGAGGTTGAGGAGTTCTGCGGCTTTGCTCTGGACCCATCCGGAGCGCTCGAGGGCCTGGAGCATCAAATCTTTCTCGATCTGCGCAACAGCATCTTCCAAGTGAATCCCCTGCGTCGGAAGGGTGAGCGTCCATGGCCTCGGCTGCCCTTCGTCCTCGCTCGCCGTCCTCACCTGCACGGAGATGCCGGCTGGGGTCAACTGATCGGTTGTCTCGAGGGCGACGGCCCGTTCGATGACATTCTCGAGCTCACGCACATTGCCCGGCCAATGATACCGGACAAGGATCTCCATGGCCTCCGGGGCGATTGATGCCGGACCCCTCCTCTGGCGAAGTGTGCACTGGGCCAGCAGCCTGTTGGCCAGCAACGGGATATCCTCCGTTCGCTCGCGAAGCGGCGGCAGATGGATGGGGATCACATTCAGCCGATAGAATAAATCTTCGCGAAACGTGCTGTCGGCCATCGCCTTCATCAAGTTTTTGTTTGTAGCAGCGATGAGACGGACATCTACCTCCAGGTCCTCCGTCCCGCCCACCCGCCGGAACGTCCGGCCTTGCAGGAACCGCAGGAGCTTGACCTGAAGGACCGCGCTCATTTCGCCGATCTCATCCAGGAGGACGGTGCCGCGATTGGCGACCTCGAAGAGCCCGGCCTTGTGGGAGACCGCCCCGGTAAATGACCCTCTGACGTGGCCGAACAGCTCGCTCTCCAACAGTTGCTCGGGTATGGCCCCGCAGTTGATGGCGAGAAACGGGCGGGCGGATCGAGGGCTCGCGCAGTGGATGGTCCTGGCCACCAGCTCTTTGCCTGTCCCGCTCTCCCCGGTGATGAGGACCGTGCTATCCAGTTCGGCAATTCGAGTGATCAGCTTATACAGCTCGACCATCTTCGGGCTGCGGCCGATGAGTCCCGCGGGCTGCGCCTCCTCCATCGCTGCCGGGCGACAGGCGCGGTCATCCGGTTGCCTGACCTTGACTAATGCCTTTTCCACGACCAGTCGGATCTCGTCGATCCGGAACGGCTTGGTGATATAGTCATGCGCCCCTAATCGCATGGCCTGAATTGTCGAATCCATGGAGGCGTACGCCGTGACCATAATGACCGGCAGGTGTGGATATGTTTTCCGTATGCCGGTCAGCAGACCGATTCCATCCAACTTCGGCATTCGGACATCAGAGATGACCAGATCCGGCGACTGATGCGCGATGAGCTCAAGCGCCTGCTCACCGTCAGAGGCTGAGAGCACGCGATACCCTTGATGTTCCAGCAGGACGGTGAGGAGCTCGCGCATCCCCTGCTCGTCATCGACCACCAATATGGTTTCCATTACAACGCTCCCGCCCCTTGGACCGCATGCTCCTCACTTGGAGCCTGTTTGAGCAAGATGCGAAAGGTAGATCCGCCGCCCTCCCGGCTGATCACCTCGATCCGGCCGCCGAGATTGTCGATGATCTTCTGTGCGATGGTCAACCCCAGGCCTGTGCCGCCCGGTCTCGTGGTATAGAACGGATCGAAAATCCGTTCGACCTCTTCCGGCGGGATTCCTCGTCCTGTGTCGGTCAACTCTATCTCCACCCAGTTGTTGCCGTTTTCAGATCCATGACGCCGGATCACAAGGCTGAGCCGACCGCCCATCTGCATGGCTTGAATCGCGTTGAGTCCAAGGTTCCACAGCGCCTGTTTTAACTGATCAGGATCGCCCGTAACCATCACCTCCCCGGTCTCCTGTTGAATGGAAAAGATCACCGGGTGGGCGCTGTCGCAACTCTTTTCCAGGAGCGAGACGGCGTCTGCGACCAGCGCTCCAAGATTGCACCGCTTCTGCAAAGCGAGGGTCGGCTTGGCGAAATCCAAGAACTGCCCGGTTACCAACTTCAGTCGCTCCGCCTCGCGAAGAACGATATCGAGCAGTTGAGGTCTGGCCGTTCCCTGTTCCTTGATCAGTTCAATACAACCGCTGATGGCGGCTAACGGGTTCCTCACTTCATGCGCCAGTCCGGCGGCCAGTTGGCCCGCCGTTGCCAGCCGGTCGGCTTGGCGGAGCCTGGCCTCGGTCTTTTTCCGCTCCGTCAGGTCTTGAAAGATACCCACAAGTCCTACGAGTCTGCCCTCGGACGACTTCAGGGGTGTGAGGTTAATCCCGACCGGGACCGGCTGACCGTTTTTGTCTCGGATCGCAAGCTCCTGGGAGCATCCGGTAAAGGCAGATGTGGGGGTGGAGAAGAACGTCTCCAGCTCCGTAATCTCTCTAAAAGGGGTCTCTCGCCAGTTCTTATCTCGTATCTGTTCGACTGCAACACCGATGATCTTCTGCGCGCCCCGGTTAAACGATACAATCTTTCCCTCGAGATCCAGCGTGACGACCCCACTCGGGATATTCTCAACGATATCCTGGTGAAGGGTACGGAGGTTGCGGAGATCGATCCGTTGTGCTTCCAGTTCGCGACCCGTCTCTTTGAGCCGCTCGGCAAGCCGGCTGCCCAAGAGCGCCACAAGAAAAAAGGTTGCGCTGTTGACGAAGAGCTGCAGAAGCGCGTATACGGGATCGTACGCGGCGCTTTCCGCAAGAAGGAACTGCGCCCCCTCTGTGAGGCCATAAAGCTGGAGGTTGATCAGCGTTCCATACAGTATAGTGCTGGCGCTCGCGACCAACAGGCTTGATCGTCGGGTCAGGAAGATGGCCGCGGCCAGGACGGGAAGGATATAGACAAATGCAAAGAGACTCTTGATCCCGCCGGTATAGTGTACCAGGGCGGTGACCAGGACGACGTCGATCCAGATCTGCAGGCTACAGAGCTGTCTCAGCCACACGGTGCGGTTCAGCGCGAGCAGATAGAGGACGGTGAGAAGACAGGCGCAGGCGATTAAGATGAAGAGAGGGGTAAGCGCGAAGGAGGGGTGCTCCCGGATGGCGAGGATGCCTGCCGAGCCCAAAAACAGGAATGCCACGAGAAGCCGGAGGCCGATCAGCCATTTAATCTGTCGGTCCAGTGCAATATCGTCCGCCGGAAGCGCGTCTATGTCCGTCATGGCTAGTTAGCGATTCGCTCTCAGCCATCAGCGAAAACAAGCAGGCTGAACGCTGAAGGCTGATTGCTGTTCTTTAGCGTCCTATTACTGTCACCAACTTAAAGATCGGCAGATACATCGCTATGATGATGCCGCCCACAATGATTCCGAGGAACACCATAAGAATCGGCTCAATCAGGGCGGTCAGATTTGCGACAGCTTGATCGACCTCGGCATCATAGAAATCGGCAATCTTTTCCAGCATCGAGTCAAGCGCTCCGGACTGTTCTCCAACACTGATCATCTGAACGACCATCGGCGGGAAGACCCCGGACGACTGGAGCGGCGCGGCGATAGTCTTGCCTTCGGCGATGCTCTCGCGGGTCTTCATAATCGCCTCTTCTACTACCTTGTTGCCGGCGGTTTTTGCTGTGATGTCGAGTCCGTCAAGGATGGGGACCCCGCTGGCGACCAGTGTCCCAAGGGTTCGCGTGAATCTGGCAACTGCCACCTTCCGGAATAGCGCTCCGAATATCGGAACCCACAGAAACAATGCATCAATAGCCCTCCTGCCCTTCTCGGTCCTGTAGGCGAACCGAATGCCGGCGATCCCCGCGATGAGGAGGCCAAGGCCGGCCAGGAGATTTGCCCGAACGAAGCGACTCGCCGTCATAACAATCAGAGTCGGCAGGGGAAGCTGGACCCCCGCCCCCTGGAAAAATCCTTCAAAGACCGGGATCACGAAGGTCAGCAGGAAGATGACGACGCCGACGGCGACCGTCACAATGGTGCTGGGATATATCATGGCGCCCTTGACCTTTCGCCGAAGCGTCATCGCTTTCTCGATATACACCGCAAGCCGGTTTAGGATGATGTCGAGCAGTCCTCCGGCCTCGCCCGCCTCGACCATGTTGGCGTACAGCGGCGTGAATACTGTCGGATGGCGTTTGAGCGCCGCCGCAAAGGTCGATCCCCCTTCTACGTCTCCCCTGACCTCGGTGAGGACCTTCTGAAACCGTTTGTTCGGCTGTTGGGACGCTAAGGTATCCAGGCACTGCACCAGGGGGAGTCCGGCATCGATCATGGTGGCAAGCTGACGGGTGCACACGGCAAGATCCTTCTCCTTCACCTTCCCGCCGAATCCTGGAATCTTGAACTCGATTGATTTGGGCTGCGGCTTGACGGAAATCGGAAAGATCCGTTGTTGGCGGAGCTGAGCGACCACAGCCTCCATCGTATTGGCCTCTATCTTCCCGGCAACTACCTGGCCGGCCTGACTTCGTCCACGATAGGCAAACGTCGGCATGAGCGACCTCGTTCAACGTTCAAGGTTCAAGGTTCAAGGTTCAAGGTTCAAGGTTCAACGTTCAAGGTACAGGACGAGAAAACTCTCCACCTTAAACTTTGAACGTTGAACATTGAACGTTGCACTCTTAGTTCTAGACTCTGCCCTTCTGTGCCCGTTGGACCATCTGGGTCAGTTCGTCAGGCAACGAGCTTCTGAAAATCGCCTCGTCCAGCGTGATGTTCCGCTTCAAATAATGCCCAAGGAGCGACTGATTCATCGTCTGCATCCCGAATTTTTCCTGGCCGGTTTGCATGCTGGAATAGATCTGGTGGATCTTATCTTCTCGAATCAGATTACGGATAGCGGGATTCGGAATCATGATCTCCAATGCCAGCACACGCCCCTGGCCATTGCTCTTGGGGATCAGCGCCTGGCAGAGTACCCCCTCCAGGACGAAGGAGAGTTGGGCGCGGATCTGCGGCTGCTGATGCGCGGGAAAGACGTCGATGATGCGGTGAATGGTTTCGACCGCGGAGTTGGTATGCAGCGTCGCAAACGTCAGGTGCCCGGTCTCCGCAATGGTAAGGGCTGTCGCGATCGTCTCCTGATCTCGCATCTCCCCGATGAGGACCTTATCGGGATCCTGCCTCAGGACCCTTCTCAGCGCCTCCGTGAATGATCGCGTATCGGAGTGAACCTCGCGCTGGTTGACGATGCAACTCTTATGCGGGTGCAAGAATTCGATAGGGTCTTCGATGGTGACGATATGTTCATGGTGCTCGGAGTTGATCTTGTCAATCATGGTGGCCAGCGTGGTCGATTTCCCCGAGCCGGTCGGTCCGGTGACGAGAATGAGCCCTTTTGGCTTCTCGCAGAGATCGGCCACGACCTTGGGGAGACCCAACTCGTTGAAGGTACGAATGCCGTACGGGATGGGGCGGATCGCGATCCCAACGGATCCCCGCTGCATAAAGATATTGGCCCTGAACCTGCTTAAGTCCTTTATTCCAAATGCTAAATCAAGCTCCTGCTCTTCTTCAAACTGTCGCTTCTGGGCATCCGTCAGGATGCTATAGGCCAGGCTTTTCGTTTCCACCGGGACCAGTGGCGCGTCCCCAAGAGGTGCGATGTGGCCGTGCAAGCGCAACATCGGCGGGACGCCGACGGTCACGTGCAAATCGGAGGCGCCGCGCTCAACGACCTCCTTCAACATCTCGTGCAAGTCCATGCTTACCTCCAATCGAGATATGGAGTAGCAAGATCAGTGCCATACTGCGGCTATCAGCGATCAGCTATCAGCAGCCAGTAAGAAGCTGATGGCCGAAAGCTCATGGCTGACTGCTGTTCTCAGAAGAGGCTGGTGACCCGAATAACCTCTTCGACAGTCGTGACGCCTTCCCGGATCTTCTGCAACCCGCTCTCCCTCAAGCTTCTCATGCCATATTTGCCTTGAAGCGTGCGAAGCTCACTGACGGAGGCGCCATTCAGGATCGCCTCGCGCATCTGCTCATTGAGCAGGACCACCTCATAGAGGCCGATCCGGCCTCGATAGCCGGTGTCGCGGCAGGCGATACATCCCTTCCCCCGGTAGCAGGTCACACCCTCCGCCTCCTGTGAACTGAAGCCGATATCCTCCAGGGTGGAGGCGGGAACCGGGCCCTCTTCCCGGCACTCCACGCAGAGCTTTCGGACCAGACGTTGGGCGAGCAGCAGGCTGAGCGAGGCGCCCACAAGATATGCCGGCACGCCCATGCTGATCAGTCGTCCCACCGTACTGAGGGCGTCGTTGGTATGGACCGTACTCAGCACCAAATGACCGGTAAGGGCGGCCTTGATCGCAATCTCGGCCGTCTCAAAATCGCGGATCTCTCCCACCATAATGATATCCGGGTCCTGCCGGAGGAACGACCTGAGCAGGGCGGCAAAGGTCAGGCCGATATCCGACTTGACCTGCGTCTGATTGATCCCGGACAGGTTGTACTCGATCGGGTCTTCCGCCGTCATGATGTTGGTGCCGATACGGTTCAGCCGGTTGAGCGCCGAATAGAGCGTCGTGGTCTTTCCGCTTCCGGTTGGACCGGTTACAAGGATCATGCCGTACGGGGCGAGGATAGCCTTTTCGAGCATGGCGAGCGCCTCAGGCTCGAACCCGAGCTTGCTCATGTCCAGTTCGAGGCTCGCGCGGTCCAGGAGTCGCATGACCACCTTTTCGCCGAATAGCGTGGGAACCGTCGAGACGCGAAGGTCCAGCTCCCGCTCCCGCATCTTGACCTTGATGCGCCCGTCCTGCGGCATACGCCGTTCGGCAATGTCCAATCGCGCCATGATCTTAATACGGGAGGTCACGGCGGCGTGCAGCGTAAGGGGTGGAGCCATGACCTCGTAGAGGACGCCATCGAGCCTGAAGCGAATCCGGAATGCCTTCTCGTACGGTTCCAGGTGGATATCGGAGGCGCCCTTGTTGATGGCGTCGGTGAGGATGAGATTGACCAACTTCACCACTGGGGCCTCTTCGGTGGCTCGATACAACTCGGCCAGATCAACGCCTCGCTGATCCGGCTCAGCCATCCCCGGCTCTTTTTGCTCAAAGTCTCTGACCAGGTTTCTGGCGAAACCGGCCGTTTCGTAGTACCTGTTGAGCGCATTCTGGATGGAGGTGTCCGGGGCGACCATGGGTTGTATGTTATGACCGGTAATGAATCTGACTTCGTCGATGGCAAAGATATCGGACGGATCCGCCATGGCCACCGTGAGGGCGCTTCCGGCCAGGCCGAGCGGGATAAGCAGGTACTTTCGAGCTACTTCGGCAGGAACCAGCTTGAGGATCTCAGGATCGATCGCAGCCTTGCTGAGATCAACGGGCGGCACGCCATATTGACGTCCCAGGAAAGACGCGATCTGGTCCTCGCTGACATATCCGAGTTTAACGAGAATCGATCCGATCCGCCCGCCGGTGCTCTTCTGCAACGCAAGGGCGTCATCCAACTGCCCGGACGTGATCAGGTTAGCCCTCACCAGCATCTCGCCCAACCGTCCAGACGACATTCACCGATCCTTTCTCAGCGTGACTAATGCTGGCGTCTTACGACCAACAGAATCATTCACACTATAGAGTTAACATACCATACCTCGAAGAACTCAAGCAACCGCAGTCGCGAGCGCGTGCCGCATCGCGGCTTCTGAAGGCTTGTGCCCGGTCCACAGCTCAAAGGCTAGAGCGCCCTGATAGAGCAGCATCCCCAGTCCGCCCACGACCCGACACCCTCGCCTCGAGGCCTCCCGCAGTAACGCGGTTTCCCGCGGCCGGTAGATCAGATCATATACCAGAATTCCGGGCTGAAGGAGGATCGGGTCGATGGGTGGAGGATCTGCCGGATTGAGTCCAACTGATGTCGTATTGACCACAAGGGCGCAGTCTTTCACGGTAGCCGCCACCTGAGGGTCGTCAAGCCCAAGTCCGATAGTCGAAGTCCCGATTTCCCGATGGACGAATTCAGCCAGCGATCGCGCGCGCGGAGCGGTTCGGTTGACGATGACGAGCGGTTCGGTGCCGGCGTCCGCTAAGCTCCAGGCTACGGCCCGCGCAGCCCCGCCCGCCCCAAGGATCATAGCAGGCTTCCCGCGCGGCAGAAAATCTGCCTCCTCATGGAGTGATCGAAGAAACCCCAACCCGTCGGTATTGGCGCCGAGCAGCCGTCCGTCTCTGACCACGACTGTATTGACCGCGCCCACTGCGGCGGCCTCTGGTGTCAAAGTGTCGACCAGCGCGAAGGCCTGTTCCTTGTGGGGGACCGTGACATTTGCGCCACCGAAATTCTCCATCCCGCGGAGCGACGCGAACGCGGCGGGCAAGCCTGCCGATTGCACTCGCCATGGAATGTAGAGGCCGTCGATCCCGGCTGCCTGAAGCGCGGCATTCTGCATGACCGGCGACAGGCTATGCGCCACAGGATCACCGAAGAGGATAAACAGCTTTGCTGCGGCGGTAAATCTCATGTCCGTCTTCTGGTCTGTTGCGTCCATCGCGTCTATCACGTCTGGTCCGTCGTCCGACCCAATAGACCCCAAGACTCGATAGACCAGTTAATTGAATCCCTCCGCAAGCACACGCTCCAGCTCGAGCCCGATCTGCGCTCTCCGTCCCTCGTCGATCAGCTTGCTCCCGTCCTTATTGGTCACATAGAAGACATCAACCACCTGCTCAGCCTCAGTTGTGATCTTGGCAGAGCGTATGTCAACCCCAAGCTGCGACAGGGTGCTGGTGATGAGGTAGAGAAGCCCCAATCTGTCCCGTGTCCGAATATCAAGGATCGTATAGGCCTGGGAGACCAGGTTGTCAAAGTCTACCTTGATCGGGAAGACCGTACCCTGCTGGATCGGCCTGACCAAGACCTCCTTTCTGCGGCTCTTGATCAGCTCATGGACGGCAATGCTGCCTGTGAGCACCTGCCGCAGATCCGCAACGACCCGATCCCAGACGACAGGGTCCTCAATAGCCGCGCCGCGGCCGTTGTCGACCCGGAAGTGTCGGATCACCATCCCGCTCGTCAGGGTAAAAATCTGGGCGCTCAGGATATTCATTCCGTTTGCGGTGAGGGTCCCCACGACCTGCGCGAACCGTCCGTGGCGGCCATAGGCGCATATGGTAAACTCGGAGTAGCCGGCCAACGGGAGTGCCGCCCATTGGCTGGCCGCCTCTTCACCCCGTTGGACGCGAGCAATGACACGCATGTGCGAGGCGACCTTGTGGAGCGGGGTCGTCAGCAGGTACCTCGTTGGGGCCTCCTGCACATGTTTTTTTACCGACTCGACGCTGAACTCCGGCGAGAGTTCCTGGGTGAGCTGGGATTTGATCCGCTCAGCGCGGGCAAGATCGTCTTCGCCTTCGGGGATGCCTCTGACAAGGATGGTATGGGTCTTGATGTACAGCTCCCACAGCAATGTGCCTTTCCACTCAGTCCAGACGCCGGGCCCGACCGCCTTGATGTCGGCGAAGGTGAGCAGGTACAGCATCTTCAATAGATCGAGCGTCTGCGCCTTTTTGGCAAAGTCGATGACGATGGCCTCATCATCGAGGTCCAGGCGTTGGGCGATATGCGACATCTCCAGATGATGCGCCACCAGGAAGACGATGGCATCGGCATCGGGTCCAGGGATACCCATCCGATGCACGATCGTTTCAACCAGGGAGGCGCTCTTTGGCGCGTGGTCGGCCCCCTCCCCCTTGCCGATGTCGTGGAGCAGGAGCGCTAATCGGAGGATCTCCAGTCTCTTGGGATCCGATGCAAGCGAACGAAACTCTTCGCCGTAAAATCGCGAGACCTCCTCCAGGTGTTCGAGCGTTTCGATGGCCATAAAGGTGTGTTCATCCACGGTATACCGATGGTAGAAATCGAACTGTACCAGACGGGTGAGCTTGCCGAACTCAGGAATATAGGCCCCGAGCACGCCGAGCTCATGCATGCTCCGAAGCGTGGCGGCTACCCCCTTCGGCTCCCGCAGGATAGCCAGGAAAAAACCGAGCGCCCGGCTTGAACGCCTGACCCCCTCATCGATGAAATGCGTATCGGCCCTGATGTAGTCCTGGATCTCCTGGCTCAACGTGTATCCCATCTGTTGTGCATACCAGAAGACCTTCAGGAGCCGCACGGGGTCATCCTGAAACAGGCCCCGATTTTTCGGCGACACGTAAATACAGCGATCGATCTCTGTCAGATCGTCGCCGATATCGCGAGCCTTCAGCCTTCGCATCACCCTCTCCACCTGCGACCTCCCTTGCGTGCAGCGCGAGATCACCTGCGCCGACAACTGCGAGATATCCTTTGCGGTCAGATAGTAGCGTTGCATGAACTGTTCTACCCCGTACGAACGAGCCGTATCCAGAAACCCGAGGTTGGCTGCCACCTGCTCTTGCAGAGAGAGCGAGAGTACGTCGTTCTTGCCCCGGTACAGGTAATGAAGTTCATTCCGCAGGCGGAGCATGAAATCCAGAGCCAGGTCCCACCGCTCGCTCTCTTCCTGCCCGAGCAGTTTTTTCTGTACCAGCTCGGACGGCGCGCCGACTCGCTGGGTGATCCGGGCAATGCAGAGGGCGGCGTGAAGGTCTCTCAGGCCGCCGGGACCTTCTTTGATGTGCGGCTCCTGCACATAGATAGACGTGCCGTACCGATAGTGGCGTTCGTGTAATTCCTCACGCTTTTGCTTGACGAGGGTATCGGCTTGCTTATACAGCACCGACCGCCCCAACTTGGCGCTGAACGTCTGATAGATGGCCGGCTCGCCGGCGAGGTATCGGGCTTCCATCATCGAGCTGCATGAGATCAGGTCCGTCTGGGCCATTCGTACACAGTCATCGATGGAGCGGCAGCAATGCCCGACGACGAACCCGACATCCCAGAGGGTGCTCAACACCGGATGGAGGATTGCGTCCAGATAGGCATCGGCCCTGCGGGGATAGACAAACATCAGATCGACGTCGGAGGCCGGATTCATCTCCCGCCGGCCATAGCCGCCCAGCGCAACCAGCGCACACCCGTCGCTGCCTCGCCTCAGGGTCGGATCATAGGCTGCCTCCGCCAGTTGAAAGAGCGAGGTGACTACCGCGTCGGTCAGTGTGGCGATGGATCGGGCGACCGCCTGCCCGGTTCCCCCGCTTCGATGGATGTGAAGAATCCGGGCCTGCTCATCGGCGATGAATCCTCTGAGGGCTGGAACCAGACCGTTGGCTGCAGGGCCTGCTCGCAATATCGATTGCAGGGTGCCGGCCAGCGCCGAGCACTCGATGGAAGCGGGGGCGATGCCGGCAACGAGCCCAGCGGCGTGTGCCCCTCGGTGTCGCAGCAATGCAAAACGGCCCTTCGCGATCGCTTGAAATCGTTTCATCCTTCACCCTGTCGATTGCATCTAGTATAGGCGGGGCCGCCGGAGGGGGTCAAGGTCAATATGCCCGGTCCGAGTTCGCGCCGGAGACGAGCGGTTAACCTGTTGATGGCCTTTGGTTTCGCGACATTAGAGTTGACATCGTTGCCTCAATGGCGTATTTGTATATCCGTGTATACCCCTAGATCATCAGTCGCGACGTTGTAGGAGGAGCGGGTTACGCAACCTGCCGACCATAGACCCACTCGCAGGCAAGCCGGTGCAATACGGCGCTTGAAAGAGGAGAAGATGCTGGGACTCCAGCTTGCGATTGCCTTCCATCTCATAGGAATCATCTTCTGGCTCGGGGGCCTGGGGGCCAGGCTGATCCTGCTCGACTCCGCGACATCCAGCGTGAACGAAAGGGAGCGATCCCAGCTCTACCCGCTTCAGCGAAAGATTCATCTTATGATGGAATCTCCCGCCTTTGTGGTGACCCTGATAGCTGGACTGTTCCTGACCCATGCCACCAAGGTGACCTTGAGCCAGCCCTGGTTCAGAACCAAGATCGCGTTAGTTCTGGGCCTGATCGTGGTTAGTCTGTTCGCCTCGCGCCAGTTTAAGGCCTTCAACGCCGGCGGGCGGGCGGGGCAGGCCGTCACCTTGGCTGCGGGCCTCCTTGTGTTCACCTTGCTGACGCTGGTCGCCGTACTGACGAAATTTTGAAGAACGCCTGGTCACGTTCGGGATCCGCAACCGCGCAGTCGGTCCTGCTTCTGATGCTGACCCTGTTCCTCGCCGGAGGGTGCGTGGAGGCGCTGGAAAACAGGTTGATCTTTTTCCCCGACAAGCGGATTGAGGCAACGCCGCGCGACCGGGGTCTGGCCTACGAAGAGATCTCCTTTAAGACCCAAGATGGGTTATCCCTTCACGGCTGGTGGATTCCCGGGACCGGGTCGCCTCTCACGATCCTCTGGTTCCACGGCAACGGCGGCAATATCAGCTATAGACTGGATAACATCAATCGCCGTCATGATCTGCTGGGGGCCAATATATTTATCTTCGACTATCGCGGATACGGCCGGAGCGAAGGCGGGGCGTCAGAGGAGGGGACCTATAAAGATGGCGATGCGGCGATCCGTTATCTGCACAGCCGAGAGGACGTAGATCCCGCGAAGATCGTCTTCCTGGGCGAATCGCTCGGGAGCGCCGTAGCGGTGGAGATGGCGACTCGGCACGACTGCGCCGCCCTGATCCTGGAAGCCCCTTTTCTGTCTATTCCCGAGATGGCGAAGGTGAGCTTCCCGTTCCTCCCGATCGGTTCGCTCCTCCAAACCAGATACGATACCCTCTCGAAAATCGGACAGGTCAGGGTCCCTCTGCTGATCGTGCACGGCGAGGACGACGAGATCGTTCCGTTCCGGCATGGGCAGCGCCTTTTTGAGGCTGCGAGCGAGCCGAAGGAGTTGTACGTCATCAAGCAGGCCCGCCATAACGACCTCTACCTGATCGGCGGTCAGGCCTACCTGGAGACCCTCGCCCGCTTCCTCGGCAGGATCATCGGAGACAGACCCTCGCCGTAAGTACCCGGTGTCATCTGCTCACCGTGCCCGCTCTTGCCTGTGACGCCAATGGGAAGGATATTGTAAAACAGCTCCCGCGACCCTTACCCTCTGAAGTGACCCAGATCCTGCCATTGTGCAGCTCGACGAGCTGCTTTGTCAGCGCAAGACCGAGGCCGGTTCCATGGTACTGCCTGGCCAGGGCGGGGTCCAGTTGGGTAAAGGGCTGGAAGAGCCTGATCAAATTTTCCGCTGCAATCCCGATCCCGGTGTCGGTGACGGCGATTTCTACGAAATCACCGTCAAGGGCTTGGGGTTCTGCCTCCTGCCTCCTGGCGCCTGCTTCCTGCGTCCAGCCTCCCGCGTCCTGCTGCCCGATGCAGCGCGCGGTAACGGTGATTTCGCCGCCTTCCGGGGTGAACTTGATCGCGTTGGAGAGGAGATTGTACAGGATCTGTCTGAATCGGACAGGGTCGACAGTGAGGGGGACCGGAGCGGTGTCTGTGCGCAGCGTAAGGATCAGGCGCTTCTGGTCGGCCAACGGCCTGATGTCGGCGAGGGCGGCCATGAGCGCTTGATTGATGTCGAACGGCTCCGGGTGCAATTCGAGCTTCCCGGCTTCAACCTTGGCGAGATCAAGGAGGTCGTTGGTGATAATGAGCAGGTGCTTGCCGCTTGCCTGGATGTGGGTCAGATAACGGGCTTGCTCCTCCTTAAGCGGCCCAGCGGCTGGGTTTCGCAGCAGTTCCGAAAAGCCGAGGATCGCATTCAGCGGGGTCCGCAGTTCGTGGGACATGTGAGTGAGAAACTCGGACTTATGGCGCGAGGCGGCTTCGAGCTGCGCGTTGACCGCCCGCAGCTCCCTCGTACGCTCCTCGACGGTAGCTTCGAGTTCGCCGGCGTGGCGTCGCTGCGTTTCCTCGCTCTGTTGCAGGGCGGCGATATCCCGCTTGATCGCGCGGACGATTACCGTTCCAAGCCCCATCGCGACTAAGATGACAAGGGTAATGAATCCGATCGTTGTCTCCTGTCCGCTCCGTAATGTGGCAATGCGCGCCTGCAGCGCTCCCTCCAGGCTGACTATCGCCTGGTCGAGTAGCGCGAACTGACCGTCGATCGCCTGGGTGAAGAGCGCGAAGTAATCGGCAGGCGAATAGCTCAGCCTCTCGGCTTCCACCACCTGAGTTCTGGCGATATATATCGCCTTCTGCGCGAGTATCAGGCTTCCCTCTGCAATGTGGCCAAGGTCGGTCTGCATCTGCGGGTTCAAGCTCATCGCCTTGCCTAACTCGCGCGCCATGGACTCGTGTTGTCTCTCGACATTACTGATGAGGCCGATCAACGCGGTGCGGTCCGCCAGGGTAATACGCTGCTCTGCCAGGAGGAGCATGCCGCGCGCCCGCGCCTGGCCGAGGAACTCGGTGAGGGTCGGCATATGCACCAGCAGCGCCATGGTCAGGTGGTAGTCATGACCGGTTGGGTCGTACGATAAGCCGAAGTAATCCAGCAGAAGATCCAGCAGCTTCAGGTTGTCGGCGACGAGCGCGGTGTGCTTGTCAAAACTCTCCTGACCGGAAATCGAGCGCGAGGACACGCCGTTCGCCAGCGTCCTCCAGGCGTCAGCCGCCCTGCGCCAATCAGCGGTCAAGGCGGTGTCAGGGATGTCGGACTTCACAAGCGCATCAAACGCCTCGACCGCCTTGTCAGTCTCAGTCTGCTTGGCCGCGCGTTGCGCCTCCATTTCTGTATGCCCGCCCAGCACCCCGGAGGAGAGTCCGCGGTGCTGTTGCTGCAGTTGCACCATCCTCAGCAGCGCCTTCGACGGCGCAATGCCGGCGTATTTTCGATGGGCCGATCGCAGCATCCTGCCGCTTTGCACCATGTACATGGTCAGCGGCGCCGCTACCAGCGCAAGGCAGACCAGCCCGAACCCAAGCAGCAACCTGGTTCTGATTGTCATGCGGTTATTGAACCATTACGACCGAATTGCATGGCGCTGCTTCTACGTCGTTGGGGTGTTCTGTGATCGGCAGAATTCCATCGGATTCCTGATCGCTCGACGCCTGTGTATAGGAGGTCAGGAACATGCCTGTATTATGCGACGGTAACCCGCAAATAGAGATCGCCGCGCGTCCCGTCCTGGCCCGCGAGTCCCTGGCCTTTCAGTCGAAGTCTGGTCCCGGACCGGATACCGGGTGGAACGGATACCATCAACTCCTCAATCTGGTCGCCCCGCATGAAGCTGACGCGCTTGCGCGCGCCGGACGCGGCTTCGGCGGTAGTGATGGTCAGGTAGTATCGAAGATTCGGGCTGTGATCAGCAGAGTCCACATCTCCCGATACCCACCGTCTCACCAGGTTGAAGCCGGCCATAAGTCCTCGGCCGATAGCGGAGAGCAGGCCTCCCGATCTTGTGAGCTGATAGCTGTGAGCTGATAGCTGTGAGCTGTCTTTCTCAACCGCCATTCGAGCGGCGCGTCGCCGCATCACCCCGATCGGCGCGCCCATGAAGACGCCGCCGAAGACAAATCCGCGGCTGCCAAAGAAGACCTGTCGGACGAAGGCGTCGTCGAATCGGATACCGGCCCTGGCGAATTCTCGGCTCATCTCGGCGAAAATCGACGTCAGGTCAGGATTGGAGAAGAGGTCCCGAAAAATCTCTTCCTGGGAGTACCGGAATCCACCCGGACCGCCGCCCGCCCCGGCCGGGGCCTGGCGAAAGGCATCGTATTGCCGCCGCTTCTGCTGGTCCATCAACACGGCATACGCCTCACTGATCTCCTTAAACCGCTCCCCAGCCTTAGGATCTCCCGGATTCTTATCGGGGTGGTGCTGTAGCGCAAGCCGCCGATAGGCCTTTTTTAGCTCGTCCTCCGAGACGTGTGGCGGCACGCCGAGGATCGCGTAGTAATCCTTGCCGTTGTTATGCGCTCGAGCCATGGCGCTTTCCCGGACGCTTTCTTACCCCGGCATCAGAACCGGTGAGCAATATAATCCTTAATGGCGTCATGCGCGCTGCGGAATGCCAAGTCTTGCCACGGAATAGAGGATGGGGGGAAAATTTTCACGTCGAGCGCCTCATCCTTCGCCTGAAGTTCGCCACCCACCACATGCGCGGCATACGCGATGATCACCGCCACTGAGTCCTCGTACGAATAGACGTTCAGTAGTCGATCGATCTCGACATGAAGGTTGACCTCTTCCAGGGTTTCACGAACCGCCGCCGCCTCCACCCGCTCGCCTCGATCGACGAACCCGCCGGGGAAGACCCATTTTCCGTACGCCGGGGGGATCGCTCGCTGGACCAGCACGATGCCGCCGTCGAGCGTGAAGATGGTGCCGGCGGCCACCTTCGGGTTAAGATAATGCACGAACGAGCAGCCGGGACAGGCCTGAAGCTCCGGCCCATCCGGTTTGATTCGCCTGGAGGCCAGCGCCATTCCACACCGCGGGCAGAATCGGAACGGCGCGTCCGAGGCGCGCGAATGGCCGTGCGGGTGCGCGTCCTCGCGAGCGACCTCGCGTTCCAATGGAACTGCGGAGATCGGGTTGTTGTCTTGGGATTCCGTCATCCGTTCCAGAATCACCTCGCCGATCTTCGAATGGACGCCAAGCGGCTCGGTGAGGCGGCAGACGACCCCGGGGTGTCGACTGGCCGCTTGTCTGACGAGAATGGGAATGCCGGTCATGACGTGATGCCCTGGCCCAAGGAAGTACGGGTGCACGATGACCTCCTGTGCCCCATCGGCGACGCAGGCGTCGAACCCTTGCTGAATAGTCGGCTCCGCAAGCTCCATATGGGCGTAGTGAACGATGCTCAGGCCAAAACGCTCCCGCATCACTCCTGCGACCTCACGGAGAAGCTCGTGTGAGCCGGCGCGGCGGCTGCCGTGATCGACGATGAGAAGGGCTTGTTTCATCAGAATGGATTATACTACGCAGAGCAGGAGGTCGCAATCCCGACCGCCGAACAGACCTGTCCTTGCGGCGGGGTTTGACAAGCCTCCCGTCATTTCCTAGAATAGTCCCAGCATGAAGATCCTTCGCCTGCACGTCCCGCACTGGGACCAATTTGACGGCTTGATTCATGGCTTTCTTGGCCGCTTCGGCGGTCAAGGCCAGTCGCCCAATCGCCCATTTCGCCTGTCACACGATAACGGAGACGATTCTCATGCCGTCAAGCGCAACTGGTGCGAGCTGAAGCTGGCGATCGGTCTGCGCGACATCGATATCATCACAGCCAAGCAGGTCCACGGCGACACGATCCTGACAGTTTCCAGTGCGACGGAAAAACTGGCCGGGATTGGGGATGGGCTCATGACCGATATACCGAACCTCTGCGTGGGGGTGATGGCGGCTGATTGTGTCCCCATCCTGTTCGCGGAACCCGCGCGGAAGATCGCCGCCGCGGTCCATGCCGGATGGCGGGGGACTGCTGCGGGCATCGCCCCTCGGGCGGTTGCGTTGATGAAAGAGGCCTACGGGATTGACCCCGCCGCGCTTCATGTGGCAATGGGGCCGTCGATCGGCCCCTGCTGCTACGAGGTGGGGCCGGAGGTCGCGGAGCAGATCGCGGCCAACTGGAGAGAGGAGCTCAAGGGCGCCTGGAGGCCCGATGGGATCAAGGGTCGCCTCGATCTTCGGACGCTCAACGAGGCCCAGCTTCTCGGCGCAGGCATTCCCCGACTGCACATCCAGAAGATCGGTCCCTGTACCGCCTGCCATCTCGGGGATTTCTTTTCCTACCGAAAAGAGGGGAGGAGCGGCCACCAGTTGAGCTTTATCGGCTGGCGATCGTAGCCGCGCGATGCGATTCCACACCAAGTATCTGATTGTCAATACCGAGGGGCGGCGCAAGAATCGGGCGATCATCACGGCGATGGCCGAGCAGGAACACTGAAGGTCAACCCCATCGTAAATCCCCAATCAGGCGCGCCGCTGCTGAAGCCGCGCCTGATCCCTATTTCAGGACTTCAGTTCGGTATCCGGAAACTCAGTGAGAATACGTTCGATCCGGCCAGACCTCATGAAAACAATCCGAGTGGCAAGTTCTGCGCTCTCCTGCCGGTCATGAGTGACGAAAAGGAGCGTGAACCCTAAGGTCTCCTGCACACGCAGAATCTCTTTTCGAAGCCTGCGGTTGAGCTCTTCATCCAGATTGGAGAGCGGCTCGTCCATCAGGAGTGCCTTGGGCCGCAGAATGAGCGCGCGAGCCAGGGCTACCCGCTGCTGTTGGCCGCCGGACAACTCTGCCGGCTTCGCATTCACGTACTCTTCCATCTCAACGAGCCGCAACATTTCTTGGATACGATGTTTCCGGTCCCTGGAGGGAATTCCCTTGGCCCGAAGGCCAAACTCCAGGTTGCTGCTGACCGAAAGATGCGGCCAAAGCGCCAAGTCTTGAAAAACCATCCCGAGGTCGCGTTCCTCCGGCTCTCGAAGATTCCGGCCATCCTGAGCGACAGTTACCTCACCGATGCGGATGGCGCCGGAGTCCGGCGTGATAAACCCGGCCAGCAGCCGCAGCACCGTGGTCTTCCCGCATCCTGACGGGCCCAGGATGACGATGCGCTCGCCCATTTCAATCGATAACGAGAAATCCTGAACGGCGGGGCGACCGGTGTAGGATTTCGAGACGGATTGAAACGCGATGACTGTCACGTTGTCCTCACCGCCGTTTGAAGGGTGGCGGCCAGAATCACCAGGGGTACTACTGCGGCCGCAATCATGAGCAGGCACAGCGCTGCAATCAATTCGGGCGTTCCGTTGGCCATGAGAGTAAATGTCCGCACCGGCAGGGTGTCGTAACCAGGGGGATAGACCAGCATAGTGATTCCCGTGTCACGTAGGCAAAACAAATATCCAACCAGCCACGCAGCAGCCAGTCCTTTGCGCACTAGCGGCATAACGATCCCCAGAAGCCGACGGCCCCAGTGCGCTCCCGACACCTGGGCTGCTTCC
>JAHFDH010000001.1 GCA_023249055.1 Candidatus Methylomirabilota bacterium | reverse complement strand
TTCTCCGGATTTACCCTGGCGGGGTTCAATAGAGCCCAATGAACTGCAGAAACCAGAGGATGAACACGGCGCTGATGGCAATCACTATCGCTATATATTCATCGACGCGGTGTCGCCGCTGCTTGGCTTCGGCCGTCGCCAACACCTTCTTAAGATCTTCGTCATCCGTTGCCACTCTTTTCACATTATCGTCAGCCATCCCAGAATCTCCCATAATTATCGGCATCCACGCCTCGGACATGAGCCTCTCCGCCCAAAGCCCCCATCACTATTTCAGGTAACCCAATTTTATAAATATGAACAGCAGGACCAAGCAGAGGCCGATCCTCATGAATCCCGCCACATATCCGATCACAATCCCCTTGGGACCCGCCTTCTTCAAATCCGCCAGCTTGGTCTGCAGCCCCAATCCGACAAAACAGACAGCGAAAAACCACTCCATGACTTTGCCCATGGCTTCACTGGCCGGAACAGGCCATACCTGAAGACAGTTGAGGGTCCATACAAACGCGAATCCGAACACGAAGAGGGGAAATTTTTCCTTGAGTATCTCCCAGAAGCTGATCTCCGTCGACCGCAGCTCCTTGCCCAGGGTCATGAAATAGATGAACAAAACACCGGCGGGGATCAGCACCAACCGCCCGATGTTGGTAAAGCCCGACACCTTCCCCGCCTCGAAGCTGTAATTGAAGCCCGTGGCAATAACCTGGTTGGAATTGGGGACGCCGGCCGCGGCCAGCAGACCGAAGGCATCGTTTGACAGAGTCATGAGCTTTCCCACGAAAGGAAGCACAAACAGACAGGCCAGTCCGAAGGTCACCGAAACGGCGATGGCATAGGCCACTTCCTCGCTTTTGGCCTTCACCATGGGGGCGATGGCGATGCAGGCCGACACGCCGCACATCGAAAAGGCCGCGGCAAGGAGCCCCGTCATCGCATCCCCCATTTTGAAGAACCGCCCCATGACAGTAAAGATGAGCGCCCCCCCGAAGACCATAAACGACATGACCACAATGCTGATGGGGCCCAGCTTGATCAGGTCCCTGAGCATGTATTGGGATCCGAGTATGATGATACCCACATTCATAAAAACGCCGCTGTAGGTCAGACCCGGCTCCCATGAGTTCGGAACGCCGACGACGTTCCGAACGAGGATGCCCACGATGAGGGAGGTCACCACATAGTTGAAATGCAGCAGATCCACAAACAATCCCTTGCCGTAGATCGGCGGCAGAACGGAATCGATGTAACGCAACAGCGAATCCAGTGTGAATGGAAAGTCAATGCCCGGCAGACCGCAGAGCACGGCCAGGATCGCCATGGCCAGAAGCCCGGGCAAACTCTTCTGAAAGCTCGGTAGCGCACTCCAGACGGAGGGTTTTCTCGCCTCAGACCGTCCGCCGACCGCCTGATTGTAAGTCATGTCTTGTGCCATTTTCGATATCTCCATTTCGCTTTGCTCCGGCCGCTGACGGCCCTCATTTGAACAACCCGCCCCTGCCTACTTCAGTCGCCAAATCTCGCGGTAGGCCAGTCTCTGCAGCAAGGTCTTCCGCAGAAAATGTTCCGTCGTGCCGTTCACCCCGACCAGGACATCCACGTTGTTTCTCGGAAGTTCGGCCAGGTTGTCGCTCTTATGGCCGTCCTTGTCTTCAATGTGCCAGGCCTGTATCCTCTCCCCATCGAAATCATCGATGACGATCTTGAAGTACCCCTCCGGCCCGGTGTAGATCGGATGCTTGGCATCAAGGATAATCGGTTCAGGATTGTCGAGAATGAACTCATTCAACATGTAGCAGTGGCCGCATACGTCAGGGCGCATGTAATAACGCGGATCCTTCGCCCAGGGTTTGTCGCGATCGAGCTTTTGCGCACCCGCCCACGCATAAAGTGTGGCCTTGCCCTCCTTGAAATCGGCAGGCAGTTCGAGTTCCACATGGATGTCCTTGTACTCCATCATCACTTTCTGCTGGGAGGGGCTGTACTGGGGAAGCGTGTCATAAACTGACTGATCGACGGGGCCCAGCATCTTCTCCAGGGCAACCTTGCCCGTTGCATCAAGAAGAACAAGCTTCACCATCTTTCTGCCCTGATCGACGCTGGCAACCCTCAACTTGTAATCGCCGACCTTGGCCTCTCCGCCAGCCTTCAGGATGAGCTTCTGGGGCTCCTCATAGGAGACCATGAAGTAATCCATGCCGGGGCTACCCATCTCTTCAATCTCCACCACATCCGGACTCACCCAGCGGGGAATGACATAGGTCCCCCCCTCGGCGTAGGTATCAGGCAGACTGTAGGTCTGATTCGCAAAGGACTTATTGTCGCCATAGATCGGCTCGTAATTCTTGAGTCCGGGTCCCAGAAGCATATCCGCGCCGAATGCGTTTCCCGAATATTTGATGATCCGCGCCTGGGCCACGGGACGTCCCCAAAGCAGGCGCGACGTCAGAAAGCGAATGGTCTTGCTTCCATCCCCGAGCGGCACATCCTGCCAGAACAGAGGATTCCCCTCACCCATCGGCAGAAGCTTCCAGTAATCGATCGTCGCATTCTTCTTGACCACGATATAACTGTGTGTGCTCAGCAGATAGGCCTTTTTCCCGAGGATATAGATGGCCTCGCCGGCGAGGGGACGCACGTTTCTACCCAGACGGGTGGAATAATACAGTCCCGCGGGCGGAATGACGATCTTCTCTTTCCGGTAGTCCACATAGCTGCCGCGGATGACGATCGCATCGGAGCAGGTGAGTTTGTCGCCGCTACGGCTCGGCACGAATTTGCGCGTGAGCCCCTTGAGTTTCGGCACGAAGGCGCAGGTGGGATCAGGAGCAAACCCTTTGGCCGACGTGATCACACGCGGATAGGATGAAAAAACCGACTTGACCACGGGCACACCGTACGTCGGGTCGGCCAGCCGGTTGAGGAAGGTATCCTCCATCACGGAAACGACCAGTTCGCTCATTCCAACGAAGAAGTCGATGTTCTCTCGCCCCTCTTTCCAGAGGATCAGATTGTCCGTCCGGCGGTACCAGGAATCCCTGGCGTAACAGGTCTTGACCACATCGCCTTCGATATTGCCCACCACCACCTTGAAATAGGTCCTGTCCCAATAATCGGACAAACTGGTGGGACCGTCATAGGCGTCATTCTTCTCGGTGAGCACAAAGGGATCCTTGTTCTCAAGCACAACGCGCTTGAGCATGCCGCTCATCTGCTCCGCCTCAAGCCCGACGATATAACGCTTGTCTCGCGGCCACGGCTCGCCGTCCTTGAGCTTGACCAGGTCGTGATAAATCATCAGGGAAACGGTTCCGTTGGTCCATCCGTACGGCACATCGTTGGACCAGGGAACCCAGTCGGATCCCTTGAACCAATTGGGATTCACCACCACCTCAATGTGCATGTCCAGATTGAAATCGGTGAGGCTCATCCTCTCGGGATCCGTCACCTTGTATTCCTGCTGCGTCACCGGCTGGAGAAGCTTCGATGCCAAAACCTTTCCGCCGGTCCAATTGCGCACCTCAACCAGAATGCCGTTCTCTTTCCTGAAGGCATATATCCTCTTGTTCCGCCACCACCGGAAGCTCTCCTGCTGAATCCCGATCACATATGGCCGGTCCAGCGAAAAAACGGCCTCCTGAATCACCGGATATTTCACCTCCGCAAAAACCGCGTCCTGATGGGCAATCTTCTTGGTGGTCAGCCGGGTTGCTCCAAAGGTGTAGTCGCCGGTCAGGAAGAAAGGCAACTGCTGGGGGTTCTCCCCTTCTTTGAGCTTCAATTCCCGCGCCTTTACAGGCTCGGGAAAGGATGACGAAACGGGCATCTCCGACTGCCAGCCCCCCGACGGCGCCAGTATGGCAAACTCGCCGTAAGGCCTACCGTAGTGATCCGTCGAGTAATCAAACCAGAGACGATACCCCTTTTCATCCAAAAGAACCTTGTCTCTCCTGCCTAAAGCCACATCCTTTTTGGTCATCTGGGCCGTCTTCAGAGAGAGCAGGTAAGATGTCTCGCCAAGAATCAGGAACGGGTCGCTCCTGAGCGGCTTGGCGTCTATCGACGTGGACGAGGCGTAGAAGAATCCGCCGGCGGGAACGGAAACCTTTCCCTCCTTCACTTCGCTGCCCCGAAGCACGATGCACTCGGCCAGTTCCTTCTCCTGCCCGTAGTGGTTCGTCAGTTTTTTGTTCAGGAGCCCCGCCAACTGCGGCATGTAGGTCGCGTCGTCGGAAGGGGGAAGACCGTGCCGCGTCTCCATCCCCGTCGAGTAACCGGGAAGTAACAGGGCCACACACAGCGCGAAGAGGAAAACCAAAAGGCCTCTCCTGCCAATCGGCAACCATTTGATGACGTGCAAGAGCGAATTTAACATGTGCAGTCCTTGCCTCCTATCCCTTCAAGCTCAAAGAACTTGTCCCATTTCTTCAGAAGCGTCCGGTTCATCCCGGGAACCTGGAGAAGCTCTTCCTTCTGCTGAAAATCACCGTTATCCTTACGATATTTTACGATGCTCTTCGCCAGCTCCGGCGTCATCGCCGGAATGTTCTTGACCAGATCTTCGACGGTAGCCTTGTTGACGTTGACCGATTTGCCCTTCTGCACTTCAGCGGCCGCTGCCGTGCCGACAAGCATACTGCAGAGAAAAAAAACGGCCACAAACCCTGTCCATCCCAAATATTTACTTTTCATGAATCAGCCTCCCCCATTCACGGCATATGCATCAGACGATACGCCGTCGCCATAATGAGCTGCTCCTGTCCGGAAAAGACCAGAACCAACCGCAACAAAACTCCCCCGACCAAAAGAGAACCGAGGACGACAAAAACCCTTGAAAGACTTTCCTTTGCCCTTGTAAAAACAAGAAACAGCGGTAATACGATGCCGACCCCCACCACACCCAGCCACCAGATCAGGCCATTCCATCCGGTGATCAGGAGCAACACCTCTTGCCACCTCATCCCCTGGGTCAAAAACAGCAGGACATAAACGAGAATCGCAAGAAAATAGGTCGGCAGAAGAACCCGATAAGCGCCCTGCAGCCACCGGAAGGGACCGGCCATGATCTCCTGCCGTTGTCCGGGTGAAAACAGAAGGGCCAGCAAGAGACCGGCCGCAAACCCCGTGGCCATGCTGGAAAAACAAAAAAGGGCAGGCAGGGCCAGATTCCGCCAGACGGGAATAGAAGTGGAGGAAAGCAACACCCCGGTGTAAATGGAAACCAGTATGGCAACCGGGAAACCCACCCGCCCCAGCAGATCGCGGATCCCTTGCCGCGACCACAACGGCCACTTCCCTATCACCGGGATACGCTCACGCACCCCGGCAGGTATCCAGAATATGGCATACAGCGCCGCGATGGTGGAAAAAAGAGTCATCAGCCAGACCCCCAGGGACATGGGCGAATGAGCATTGAATACGGTCATGGTAAACCAGAAACGGGTCTTATACCTCAAATCAAGAACAAGCATGCAAAGGCCGAAGGAAACCGATACCGGCGCCAGGAGCGCTCCCGCCCGCGCACAGGCGAGGAAACCCTTCCCATCCCTTCTGCTCATCAATACCGCAAAACAAAAAGCGCCCGCGGCCAAACCGGCGAAAAAAAGGTCCAGGACAACGGGCAAACCCCAAGTGATCTCATCCATTCGCTTTCTCCTCGCTGACCGCTTTCTTCCACAACCAGGCCATAATAAAAGCCCCCGGCACCACCCCCCCCAGCCACCTCCAGACCTGCTGAAGGGTAAGCGTGTTCAAGGGCACCGGATAGGGAAGTCGATAATCCTCCGGGTTCCCCTCAACGGCGTACACCATGTGGAGCCGCTCCGCCTTCCCGTATGCAACCAGCCCCTCCGGGGCATTCCCATCGGGATAATAGCTCAGCGCCCCCGTCGGACACTTTACCACGCACGCCGGCGCCTTGTCATAGCCAATGCGCTGAGCGCAAAAACTGCACTTCCTCATGGTATGCTGCGTCGGACTGACCTGGGGTACATGAAAAGGACACGCCTGAATACAGTACCCACACCCGATGCACTTCTCCCGCAGATGCAAAACGACCCCATCCTGCCTCCTGACCAGAGCCCCCGCGGGACAGGCCGCCGCACAGGCCGGATCGTTGCAATGAAAGCAGGCTGACGATATCGGCCGCTCGACCATATCCGGAAATTGGCCCTCGAAATGGCTGCTCACCCAGCGAAACCGAATGCCCGGAGGGGAATCGTTTTCCAACTGACAGCCAACTTCGCACGAGTGACAGCGAATACACTTCTTCCCGTCAAAAACAATCAATCGTTCGTTCATAGCCATTCCAAAAAGTTATGCCTTTGTCAACCGGCAGCCAAACCCGTTGAACTGGGCCGATACCTTGTCCCAGTAACCTGGGATAATCGTGTTGATCGATAC
>JAHFDH010000117.1:2065-6440 GCA_023249055.1 Candidatus Methylomirabilota bacterium | reverse complement strand
GGTCATTGGCGACAATCAGCACCTCCGGGAAAAGCGCCTTCAGGCGGTCCACCGTCGCTTCGATCAGCCGCTTCCCCCCAAATTCGATAAAAGCCTTATTGAAACCCATCCGCGAGGACTTACCGCCGGCCAGCACAATACCCGTCACCGTCAGGCTTCGTCCTCTGCTTCTACTTCCGCCGGCTCTTCCAGCGCCTCAAGGTCGGGCACCTCCAGTTTCCCGATCTCCTCACCCGACTCGGCGAGCAACTCCACCGGGGTCTCTTCCAACTCGATCCCCTCCTTTTCCTCTTCTTCCCTTTCGACAAGCTCCTCCTCGCCAAGCGTGTCGCCAACGGAGAGGCTTCGGAACCAGGTCGCTCCTGCCTCCGGACCCACCAGTTCTACTGCCCCCGCACCCTCTACGGGTTTCATGTCATACGCCAGCTTGCCGGCGCCGATCTCTTCCAGAGCGATATAGGTCGCCTTATTGCTCTTCGGAACGATCAGACACTCGGCGCCGCGCATCAACTGCTTCGCGCGCTTGGCGGCGATGATCACCAGGCGATATTTGCTGTCCACGTGCGTTAAGAGTTGTTCCAACGGGAAAAGCGGCATATCTCAGGTCCTCCCTACCTCAGTCGATTCCCATATCCAGAAAGGAGAGATCCACTCGATCTCTTCGGGATCGTTCGGCGGTAATGATACAGCATAGCTGCTTGACGGCCTTTTCAAAGACATCGTTCACCACAATATACTGGTAATGCCGGTAGTGATGCAGTTCCTCCCTGGCCATGGCCAGGCGTCGGCGGATCTCCTCCTCCGAGTCGGTCCGGCGCTGCCGGAGCCTGATTTCCAGAAGATCCAGGGTGGGTGGAACAACAAATACAAACACCCCCGCTTGATAGTCCTGTCTGAGCTTGGCCGCCCCTTGTGTGTCGATGTCAAGGATCACATCAAGACCATCCGCGAACTGTTTTTCCAGCAGCGAACGGCTGGTTCCATAGAGGTGACTGTGGACGTGGGCCCACTCCGCAAATTCACCGGCCTCGATCATCTTTCGGAAGACGGGCTCGATTACGAAATGATAGTCGCGTCCGTCCAATTCGTCCGGTCGAGGCGCGCGGGTTGTAAAAGAGACAGAGTGAATCAGGTCGGGCAACCGACGTGCGACCTCCTTGCACAGTGAGGTCTTCCCAGCCCCTGAGGGAGCCGATACGACTACCATCAGCCGTTGTCGATTCATTCTGCTTGCGAGCCCCTACCTGGCCGATCGGACAGCACATCGGCCTCGAACCGCTGCGCTATCGTCTCGGTTTGAATGGCCGACAGTACGACATGGTCGCTATCGGTCACGATGATCGACCGGGTACGCCTGCCGTTGGTGGCATCAACCAGCTTGCCGGCCTGCTTGGCCTCGTCCTTTAGACGCTTCATTGGGGCCGAACCGGGATCGACGATGGCGATGACCCTGGCAACCGCCACCATATTACCGAACCCTACATTCAACAACTTTGCGGCCAATGCGTTCGCGCCTTCTTACTCGACATTCTGGACCTGCTCTCGAAGCTGTTCCAGAATGCTTTTTAATGTGATGACATCGTGCGAGGTGTTGACATCGTTCGCCTTCGCGCCGATGGTGTTGACCTCGCGTTGCATCTCTTGCAAGAGAAACTCCATCCGCCGGCCGTGCGGACCCTGTTGTTGGATAAGGTCCCGGAACTGTCGGAGATGGCTTGCGACCCGCGTCGTCTCTTCCGCGATATCCGAACGCTCAGCCAGGATCGCCACCTCCTGCTCAAGCCGCCCGGGATCGATCAGTTTACCCTCCAGCAAGCGCTGGAGCCGAAGCTCCAGGCGGCTCTTATAGCTTTGCACTACCTCCGGCGCACGGGCGGCAATCGTCGTCACGGTCGCCTCGACCAGATCCAGGTGGCTCAGCAGAGCCGCCTCGAGCGCGTGTCCCTCCGCTCGCCGCATCTCGGCGAGGGCATTCATCGCGCCTTGAAGCGCAGTCGAGACCGCCGGCCAGTCGGCATCCGCCTCTCCCGGTTTCTCTCCCTCCAGATCAAACAGGTCGGATCGGGAAAGCAACAGCTCTAACGTCACCTCTCCCGGAAGACCGAGCTCCGACTGGAGCGTCTGAATCGCATCGCGATACGCATAGGCCAGCGGCCGATTGACGCGCAGCGTGCAGGACTGCTCATCCGTCAACTCCTCAAGCACCGTCACGTCGAACCGTCCTCGCGCGAAGCGTCCCTGCAAGGTTTTTGAGATCTGCAACTCCAGAGCGCTAAGCCGCTTTGGAAGCCGCGCACGAGTCTCCAGATACCGATGATTGACCGACTGCAGGTCGCATACATATCGTCTTGAGGGGGTGCTACACTCCCCTTGCCCAAATCCAGTCATACTGTTCAGCATCTCGTCATGGCCTCGGTGACGTTGGTATGGGTGTTGCCACAACCTGGATGGGCTGGCGTGAAGAGGAACCGCACGGGGATCTCTTATAGTGTTAATTTAGCGATGATCGACAGCCCTGTCAAATCAAATCCTCAACCTTCCAGCTCCCGCCTCACGTCGAACCCGTAGCGTCCTCTTCGGACGTGCTCCTGTCATCCGCGCTATAGCCTCGCTCGACCAGGTGCTTCTCGATATCTTCTTTCGAAAAGCCGATGCGTTGAGCGACCTTGTGGGCATGGCTGATCCGTGAGATTCCATCGACCAGTCGATGGGTGGGGGCGCCATGGACAAACTCTGCCTGGCGGTACAGGCCGATATCTCTCTTTTGAAACTGCTCCGCCAGTTCGTAATTGTGGGTGACCAGGATGGTATTGTTGCCGACTTGGTGAAATCCTCCAAGGATGGTGTGAGAGATTTCCAATTTCTCCTGATAGGTGGTGCCTTCCGCCAGTTCGTCCAGAATCACCAGGCTTCTGGGCGACGAGGCAAAAAAGATGGCCTTCGTGCGCTGTAGCTCCGTTCCAAATCGCCCCTCCCGGTCAGTCAGCGAGTTGCTTTCCGGAACCTGATAGAAGATCCGATCAGCTACCGAGAGCTGCGCCCGTTCGGCAGGCACATAGCAACCGATCTGCGCCAGCAGTTGCGCCTGGGCAATGGTCTTACAGAACGCGGTTTTTCCGCCTCCGTTTGGGCCGGTAATAAACGTTATTCGAGCCCTGTTCAGGTTGATGTCGTTCGGCACGTATTCGGCATTCCCCTTCCCCAGGATAGGGTTCCTGACCCCTTCCAAGATCATCGCGTGTCGATCTGAATCAAGGAGTGAGGGTAATACGGTAGGACTGCCGAAGGCCTTGGCATAGCGGTGGAAGGACAGCAGTTCATCGATCTGTCCCAACGCCTCTATCGCCTGCTGAACATCGCGTGAGGTTCTATAGCCATCCCGCAAGGGATAGATAATGCTGTCCCTGTCAAAACCCCCGACGAGCGGTCCATACAGCATGAATGAGGGGAATAAGAATACCATTATAGCGGGCATCGCGTGTCGGGAGATCCCAAGCGCGGGGGCATAATGCAGGAAAAGACCCATCGCCATCACAAGCAGGACGATCACTCTCGGCTTGAAGAGGGTCGGCCTGAATTTGATAGCCGGCGTCAATAGCCACTTTTCAGCCTTTGTTTTGATGGCCCTCTCTGTCACGTAGGCAGGACCTTTCATCAAGGCATGCGATCGCGTGGAGCCGAAAGCTTTGAGCGTTTCAAGACGCGCTTGAAGATAGGGGCTTTCGGGTATCGGCAGGCTGTGAGCGCCCTTCACCAGACCAAGCATGAGCTCCGTCCCGTGTCGGTATGTCTTATGCCCATAGCCGCCCGTCTCCATTTTGCCCTTGGAATCCCCGAAGGTACCGACAAAGGTCCCAAACAGCAAACGGTAAAATTCCTCCTCGAGTGTTGCGGCATGCTGGACCAGCGCTTCGATTTGGGCTCTCAGATCAGGCTTCGCGTCCAGTTCCTTGAGCGCGTCCTGCTTGGCCGTGACGGCCTCAACCGAACTTAACGGGTGGGCCAATGAGCGGTAGAGCGTAGCCTGCCCCGCGATGGTGCTGGCGTGATTGACAGCGTCAAAGAGTCGATCGACTTCGATGGTGTTGAACGTGCTCTCATCGAGCACACCTTCCCCTGTTTTCGCCGCCCTGGCCGAGCGGACCGAAAGCTCTTTGCCGATCGCTGTCAGTATAGGTTCGGACATTCACATGCTCCCATCGAGAAAGTCACCACTAAGATAGCATCTTCTGCTCCCTGCTGGCTAGTCCTGTGGTCGGAGTTGCGAGCCCTTGCCTGGAACCAGGTTGTGCTCTTCCTCAAGGGATGGTCTGTTGCTCCTGGCTGCGCAAAAGATGTTTGCGTACAATTGACGTTGTAGTATGCATTGTAATAC
>JAHFDH010000117.1:0-1965 GCA_023249055.1 Candidatus Methylomirabilota bacterium | reverse complement strand
GTCGGAGTTGCGAGCCCTTGCCTGGAACCAGGTTGTGCTCTTCCTCAAGGGATGGTCTGTTGCTCCTGGCTGCGCAAAAGATGTTTGCGTACAATTGACGTTGTAGTATGCATTGTAATACAATGCCTGCGGGAGGTGCGATATGAGTAAGGCCGTATCCATAAGACTACCTGACCAGTTGGCCAAACAGCTAGACGGAGTCGCCAAAGAAACAGAGAGGCCAAGATCGTACATTATACAAAAGGCTCTGGAAATCTATCTTGAGGACTATGCCGACCTGCTGATAGGGCTTGATCGATTGCACGATAAGACCGATGTCGTAATCTCAAGCCAAGAGCTGAAAAAAACCCTTGGCCTATAATATCGTTTACAAGAAATCTGTTGCCCGCGACTTATCCAAAATAGGCAAGGGCGAAGCTCGTCGAATTCTCAGCCAGCTTGAGAAAGACCTGAGCGAGAAAGCTGATGCATATCCCGTCCTGAAAGGTAAATTTACTGGCCTACGAAAATACAGAGTTGGGGCGTACAGAGCCATCTATGCCATCCTTGAGGCGGAAGTTCTTGTTCTGAGGATTGGTCACAGAAAAGATATTTACAAATGAGGACCACTCTCCTGAGTCAACTGGAAGGAGAAAGCCTGCGCAGTCTATCCCGCAAGTCTCAGCGGCTCACTGAAGTCAGACGTAGTCTTCGGAGCTGAGAATTGCTATGAAGTTCGAGTGGGGATCTGCACAAAGCCGAGATTAATTTTCGCAAGCACGGTGTGTCCTGTGACGAAACGGGCTCGGTATTCCTGCCGGTTGAGGAGATCGACTTTGATCGCTTTGAAGCTGCACTGGACACCGTGCTCGGCGACAGGTAGTGGGCGACGTAACTCGCCGCCCAAGAGCGGCATCGCGTTATACCGAATCGACAAGCGATCACGACCGGCGTAGAATGCCTCTATGAGCAAGGACACGGTGCTGGAGCGCGTCCTCAGTCGGACCTCCGACGCGAACATTCGGTTTGACGATCTGTGTCACCTGCTCAGGAGCTGTGGTTTTGAGATGCGCGTCCGCGGCAGTCACCACATCTTTCGCAAAGCAGGGGTGGAGGAGAAGATCAATCTCCAGCGCGAGGGCAATGAGGCGAAGCCATACCAAGTGCGTCAGGTGCGGGTCGTGATTCTGAAGTATCGGCTTGGAGGTCAGGCGTCATGAACAAGTACGAGATGATCATCTACTGGAGCGAAGAAGACCAGGTATTCGTCGCAGACGTACCCGAGTTGCCGGGCTGTTCGGCGCACGGGGCGACGCACGAGGCCGCATTGGCCAACGTCCAAGAGGCCATCCGCCTCTGGATCGACACGGCGCGAGAATTCGGTGATCCTATTCCCATACCGAAGGGGCGGCGACTGATCTTCGCGTAGTCTCAGGACCCGTCTAACCTCAACGGCACTAGGCAAACACCACGGTCTTGTTGCCGTGCACCAGCACTTTGTCCTCCAGGTGCCAGGTGACGGCCCGCGCCAGCACCATCCGCTCCACATGGCGGCCGATCCGCTTCAGGTCCTCCACAGTGTGGCGGTGATCCACCCGCTCCACATCCTGCTCGATGATCGGCCCGGCATCCAGCGCGTCGGTCGCGTAATGCGCCGTGGCGCCAATCAACTTGACCCCCCGTGAGTGCGCCTGCGCATAGGGATCCGCCCCGGCAAAGGCCGGCAAAAAGCTGTGGTGGATGTTGATGATCCGGTTGGGAAAACGGCTGATGAAAGATGGCGAGAGGATTCGCATATACCGGGCCAGGACAATTACGTCAACCTTGCCTTCGACCAGTTGAAGCTGTGCGGCCTCGGCCTGAGCTTGTCTCTCCCGCGTAACCGCGATGTGGTGAAAAGGAATGCCGTAGCCCTCGACAAGTCCGCGCAGGTCGGTGTGATTACTCACCACCATGGCGATGTCGGCGGCCATATCTTCTGCCCTC
>JAHFDH010000116.1 GCA_023249055.1 Candidatus Methylomirabilota bacterium | reverse complement strand
TTGGCGACTCTATTAATGTGGACGATGCGCTCGGCAAGGTTCAGCGAGTCCGCTTTGATCTGATTCACATCCCCTCCATCTCTTCTGGTCTGTTTTTAGCTTGTCGTTTTAAGTTTCGATACTCAAAACTCAAAACTAAAAACTCTATCAGAGCTTGACGCCTTTTTCTCCGAGGCCGACAGCCAAGGCCTTCACCCGTCCGTGGAACTTGAATCCGCCGCGATCAAACACGACTCGTGAAATCTGAGCCGCCAGGGCCTTGGTTGCCAACAGCTCGCCGACTGCCCGAGCCGCCGCCGTCTTGCTCTCCATCTTGCCCCGTTCTCTGATCTCACTTGAAAGGGTAGAGGCGGCAGCAAGCGTCTTGCCCTGCTCGTCATCAACGATCTGGGCGTAAATATGACGGGCGCTTCTGAATACACACAGCCGCGGACAGGCGGCGCTCCCTGCAACGCGCTTCCGGATCCGGCGATGACGTCGCAGGCGCCGTTCCTGCTTTCCTTCGTAACCGGCCAACTCAAGCCCTCCCCAAGACGCGCAATCGGACCTACGCCCCAGACTTTCCGGCCTTACGCCGAATATGCTCACCCGCGTACTTCACCCCTTTGCCCTTATACGGCTCAGGCGGTCTGAGACTTCTGATTTTGGCAGCCACCGCGCCCACCTGCTGTTTATCCGACCCGGAGATCGTCAGGAGATTCTGACTCTCCACCATCACATTGATCCCCTCCGGCAACGGATACACGAGAGGATGCGAATAGCCCAGCATCAGTGAAAGATTTCTTCCCTGCACTGACGCGCGATAGCCGACCCCGATCATCTCCAGCTTCTTCTCGAACCCCTTGGTGACTCCCTCGACCATATTCGCGATCAAAGTGCGAGTCAGTCCGTGGAGCGAACGATGAAGTTTATTATCCGTAGGACGCGTACAATGAAGCTGACTATCCTCGACCTTCACCGTCATGGCGGGATGAAGGCGCATTGACAGCTTACCCTTCGGCCCCTGAACAGAGACGCTACCCCCCGCAATCTCCACTTTGACCTGATTCGAGATTGGGATTGGCTTTTTTCCGATTCGCGACATATCCTACCCGTTTCCTCTCACGTCTCCCGCGTACGTCATTGCGAGGGAGCGTGCGACCGAAGCAATCCCACCGTAGTTCTCAGCCTCAAGAACGCCAAGATTGCCATGCGTGTCTGTGCGTGCCCGCATGCAGCGACGCTCTCTGCGGTCGCTCGCACACGACGAGCCGGTGGCCGACGCCGTCCCGCGCGCCGCCCTTACCAGACGTAACACAGCACCTCACCGCCTACCCCACGATCTCTGGCAACACGCTCTGCCATGATCCCCTGCGAGGTCGAAAGAATCGCAATACCCAGGCCGTTCAGGACCCGAGGCAGCCTCCGCGACGTCGCATAGACTCGGAGTCCCGGTCGGCTGACCCGTTGCAAGCCGCTGAGGATCCGTTGGTCGCCGGCACCATACTTTAAGAAAATCCGAAGCACCGGACGGTTGTCGACTTCGAGCACCTTGAAGTTCTTGATGTACCCCTCGTCCCGCAGGACCTTGGCAATCTCCACCTTCGTCCTCGAGGCGGGAATATGGACTTTGTCATGGACGGCCAAGTTGGCGTTCCTGACCCTGGTCAGCATATCAGCAATGGGATCGGTCATCATAGTCAACTTGCTCCACGTTCAGAATTCGATGTTCTGCGTCCGCAGTGTTCAAGCGTTCGAATCAAGCGCACGCAACTCTCCTACCAACTCGCCTTAATGACGCCGGGAATCTCACCTCTGAGAGCCAGATCCCGAAAGCAGATTCGACACATGGCGAACTTCCTGAGATAGCCGCGCGGTCGCCCGCAGTTACGACACCGGTGATAGGCGCGTACCGCAAATTTCGGCGGACGCTGGCTTTTAACGATCAACGACGTTTTGGCCATACGCTGCTCCTCGGCTTTCAGCAATCAGCGGCCAGCTTTCAGCAAAAACGCACGCGTGGCGTGTGTTCGCTGATAGCTGATGGCTAACCGCTCTGTGTTCATTAGCTCTTTTGAAAGGGAAATCCCAGATGTTCCAACAGCGCGCGCGCCTGCTCATCCGTCTTGGCCGACGTCTCAATGGCGATGTCCATTCCGCGAACAGCATCGACCTTGTCGTACTTGATCTCAGGGAAGATGAGCTGTTCTTTCACCCCCAGATTGTAGTTGCCGCGGCCATCAAACGACTTGGTCGGAACCCCTCTGAAGTCGCGGATACGCGGGAGCGCGACATTGATGAAGCGGTCGAGAAACTCATACATCCGATCGCCGCGCAGGGTGACCTTACAGCCGATGGGAACCCCCGTCCTCAGCTTGAATCCCGCCTCGGACTTTCTCGCGCGCGTGACAACCGGCCTCTGTCCGGTCACGGCAGACAGTTCCTCGACGGCAGCGTCAATCACCTTGACATTTGCAACGGCCTCTCCAAGTCCCATATTGATGACAACCTTCGAGGGCTTGGGCACCTGCCAGATGTTCTTATACCTGAACTGCTTCATCATGGCAGGCGCAATGACCTCGCGAAAGCGTTCGCGGAGTCGTGGTGCCGTGCGAGACTCGACTGCAGCCTCCTTCACGTCCGTCTTCTCTTTCTTCTTGGTTTTGGCTCCCTGCGCCATCATTCTTCCTCTAATCCACCACTTCGCCGCACTTTTTGCACACCCGCACCTTTCGGCTGTTGGCGAGACGACTGAAGCCGACTCGGACGGGGCGGTCGCACTTGTTACACACCAGCATCAGGTTCGAAGCGTGAATCGGGTTCTCTCGCTCAATGATCCCGCCCTGCTTAGTACCGTGTCCCGGCTTGGTGTGACGCTTTACGAGGTTCACCTTTTCCACCAGGACGCGCGTGGTCTTAGGAATCACCTTGACGATCTTGCCCCGTTTCCCCTTGTCCTTCCCAGCAATGACGGCAACCAGATCGTTTTTCTTGATCGGAAGCCCCTGTCCTACCGCCATTATATCCTCACATACTGAGCTGAAAGCTGTAAGCTGTCAGCTATTAGCTGAATCACACTACCTCTGGCGCCAGGGAGATAATCTTCATAAATCGCGCCTCACGCAGCTCTCGGGCGACCGGGCCAAAAATCCGGGTACCCACCGGGTTGTTCTGTTCATTCAGCAGCACCGCGGCGTTTCGATCGAATTTGATGTACGAGCCGTCCGCGCGTCGCAGCTCCTTCGACGTCCTGACGACGACCGCCTTCACAACGTCGCCCTTCTTGACCGAACCCTCGGGAATCGCCTCCTTGACGTTCGCGACGATCACATCGCCCAGGCGGGCATACCGCTTTCCAGATCCTCCCAGTACCTTGATCAAGGAGATCCGCTTGGCGCCGGAGTTGTCGGCCACCTCCATAATTGTCCGCAAACCTATCACGACTCTTCACCTTTAAGGCTTTAATCAGGGTTTAGGGTGCAGGGTGCAGGGTATCAGGATCCTCCACCCTCTACCCCCATTCCCTATACCCCGTCTTTTTTAGACAGCCGCCTTTTCCAGAATGGCTGTGACCCGCCAATGCTTCTCTTTGCTCAACGGTCTGGCCTCTTCGATGGCCACCTTATCTCCCATACCGCACTGATTGTCTTCGTCGTGGACTTTAAACTTCGTCCGACAGCGGACCATCTTGCCGTATGCCTTATGCCGCACAAGACGCTCGACCATGACGACCGCGGTTTTCTGCATCTTGTTGCTCACCACGACCCCCACTAAGGATTTTCGACGGCCCCTCTTCTTCGGTTCGGTCATGGCGCAGGCTCCACCTCTGTTGATGTCTGTTTACGCGAGGACTCTCTCTGCACCGTCTCTCCGACAGCAACCTGTCGACGAAGTTGCCTGATGCGGGCCGGGTTTTCGAGTTGTCCTACCGAAGCCCTCAGTTTGAGCTTAAAGAGCTCATCTCTGATGTCATGGAGCTTTTGCTCCAACTCCGCCGCGCTTAGTTCACGGAACGCCTTTGCATCCATCTTTATCCTCAGCTCACCGCCATTGTGCGGGACACAAACCGTGTGGCGATAGGCAGTTTATGTGCGGCAAGACGCATGGCCTCCTTCGCGATCTCCTCCGTCACCCCTTCCATCTCACACAGGACACGTCCGGGTTTCACCACCGCTACCCAACCTTCCGGCGCGCCCTTGCCCTTACCCATCCGGGTCTCTGCGGGCTTCTTCGTAATCGGTTTGTCCGGAAAGATTCGAATCCATACCTTACCGCCTCTTTTGATATGGCGGGTCATGGCTCGACGGGCCGCCTCTATCTGGCGATTGGTAATCCATGCCGCTTCCAGCGCTTTCAGGCCGAATTCTCCAAAGGCCAACGTCGACCCGGCAACGGCGATTCCCGATCGTCTGCCTCGATGTTGCTTTCGAAATTTAACTCTCTTTGGCGCCAGCATCGCGTAATCCTAGCCCTGTGTCGGGCTGAGCCCTCTGGGCCGCCGTGGGGCCGCTTGTGGCATTTCCCGTTCCTGTTTCGCCGCCAGCATCCCCGGCATCGCCTCTCCATGGTAGACCCAGCATTTGACCCCAATCAGCCCATACGTGGTCTTAGCCTGAGTAAACCCGTAGTCGATGTCCGCCCGCAACGTGTTCAACGGCATCCGTCCCTCACGATACCATTCTCTGCGCGCAATCTCCGCCCCGGCCAGCCGACCGGCGCAGGCGATCTGCACGCCCTGAGCCCCCAACCGCATCGACGACTGGACGGTTTTCTTCATAGCCCGCCTGAACGCAACCCGGCGCATCAATTGGGACGCAATCTGCTCAGCAATCAATTGAGCGTCCAATTCTGCCCTCCGGACTTCAACAATATCCAGTTGAATCGGCTTCTTGGTCATACCGGACAGCGCGGCCTTCAACTTATCAACCTCAGAACCCTTTTTTCCGATGATAATGCCGGGTCTGGCGGTGTGAATAACGATGCGAACCTGATCGGCCTTTCGCTCGATATCGATTCCGGATACCCCCGCGTGAGAGACCCGCTCCTTGATGAACCGACGGAACTTGAGGTCTTCATGCAGGGCATCCGCGTACCCTTTCATGGCAAACCACCTGGACCTCCACGGCTTGATAAGGCCCAGTCGAAATCCTATAGGATGTACCTTCTGTCCCATCACACCTCCGCCATCTCGTGTACACCACCCACCCTTACAGGAGCGGGTGTATGCCGTCTCCCGCGAGGCTCATTCACAGAGCAGCTTCCTTCTCTATCAGGACGATGGTGATGTGGCTGCTGCGCTTCTTGATCGGGGTCGCCCGTCCCATCGCACGAGGCCGAAATCGCTTGATGGTCGGGCCCTGATCGACAAACGCTTCCTTGACGAACAAGCGGTCGATGTTCTTCGCTCCGTGATTATGCTGCGCGTTGGCGAGGGCCGATTTGAGAATCTTCTCTATGGCCCTGGCGGCATACTTTTTCGTATACCGTACGGTATCAAGAGCTTGATTGATGCCGCGACCGCGAATCAGGTCAACGACGAGTCTCGCCTTGCGCGGCGGGATACCTATAAAGCGCCCGACAGCACGACATTCCATGATCGACACGATCCTCTATATGATTATTTGAGGGCACTGGAGCGCGCGGTGTGCGCCCCGTGGCCTCGGAAAGTCCTGGTTGGAGAAAATTCGCCAAGCTTATGGCCGACCATATTCTCACTGATATAAATCGGGATGAATTTCTTGCCGTTATAGATCGCCAGCGTATGTCCGACAAATTCGGGAAGAATGACGGACCGCCTCGACCAGGACTTGATGATCTTCTTCTCCCGGCCCTCGTTCATCGCCTCAATCTTCTTGAGAAGCTTCGGCTCGACGTACGCACCCTTTTTTAGTGAACGCGGCACACTAACCTCCGTTCAGACGTGCAGCCTGCGAGGTATTGATTCGACCCCAGACAGCGATTCTTCGCGTCTCGCACTCGATACCCCGCACTACTTTCTGCGTTTTACAATAAAGCGATCCGAGGGCTTACCCTTTTTTCTCGTCTTGCGCTCGAGTTTCCCCCAAGGGCTGCAGGGATGGCGCCCGCCGGACGTTTTTCCCTCGCCACCACCCAGCGGGTGATCATGGGGGTTCATCGCCACACCTCGAACAGCCGGCCTGATCCCAAGCCATCGTGACCGCCCGGCCTTCCCCAACGACACATTCTCATATTCGAGGTTGCCGACTTGACCGACAACCGCCGTACAATCAAGGCTCAGTCGGCGCAATTCACCGGAGGGAAGCTTCACCAAACCGTAGTCGCCCTCTTTGGCCAGAAACTGCACGGCCGATCCGGCGCTTCTCGCCAGTTGGGCCCCCTTACCGGGCTTCAATTCGAGATTGTGAAGCGTGATGCCGACCGGAATCGCGCGCAACGGCAGGGCGTTGCCGATCTTGATCTCGGCGCCGGCTCCGGACATCACCTGCTCTCCGACCTGAAGGCCTAACGGCCCGACGATATACCGCTTCTCTCCGTCCACATAATGGAGCAGCGCAATCCTGGCGGAACGGTTGGGGTCGTACTCAATCGACGCCACCGTGGCGGGAACGCC
>JAHFDH010000115.1 GCA_023249055.1 Candidatus Methylomirabilota bacterium | reverse complement strand
CGTTGAACCTTGCACCTTGAACCTTGAACCTTAAACCTTAAACCTTGAACCTTGAACCTTAAACCTTGAACCTTGAACGTTGAACCTTGAACCTTGAACCTTGAACGTTGAACCTTGAACCTTGCACCTTGAACTCGCCCTTATCCCAGTTCTTCCTCGATCACCAGCGCGATCTGTCGGGCCAGTCGCTCAATCTTCGCCTGCTCCTCGCCTTCCACCATCACGCGCGCCACCGGCTCCGTGCCGGACAAACGAACCAGGACCCGTCCCCTGTTACCCATACCTGCCTCCGCTAATCGAATCGCATCCTGCACACGTGGAAGCTCCTCAATGGCCGCGTTCCGCCGGACCGGCGCATTCAGCAGAACCTGAGGGTACGACGTCATACATGCCTTGAGTTCCGAGAGAGGCTTTCCGCACCGCTGCATGGTTGCCAGCACCTGCAGGGCAGTCACGATCCCGTCGCCGGTGGTATGGTGTTCCAGGAAGATAATATGCCCGGACTGCTCACCGCCCAGCATGTATCGTTTTGCCAGCATCTCCTCCAGGACGTACCGATCGCCCACCGCGGTTCGAACAACCTTGATTCCCGCCTCCTGCATTGCGACATCCAGGCCGATGTTACTCATCACGGTTGCGACAATCGTGTCTTCGCGTAGACGACCCTCGCGCTTCAGGTCGAGAGCACAGAGGGCGAGGATATGATCGCCATCCAACAGTTCACCGTGTTCGTCCACAAATAGCACCCGATCCGCGTCCCCGTCATGGGCAAACCCGAGGTGCGCCTTGTGTTTCACGACCGCCCGCCGCAGCCCTTCTGGATGCAACGCACCGCACCCTTTATTGATATTGGTCCCGTCGGGCTGGACGTTCAGCGACACCACCTCGGCGTTCAACTCCTTGAGCACCGCCGGCGACACCTTGTAAGCTGCGCCGTTGGCACAATCGACTACGACCCGCATCCCCTTCAGCGTCGTTCCCTTAGGCAGGGTATTTTTCGCAAATTCGATATAACGGCCGACCGCGTCGCCCACACGATAGGCTTTGCCGATCTCACCCGGCGCCGGCCTGATCCCGTCAATCTCTCCATTGCGGATCAGTTCCTCGATCCGCTGTTCCATCGCATCCGGAAGTTTCAGACCATCATGAGAAAAGAACTTGATACCGTTATCCTCGTACGCGTTATGAGAGGCCGAAATCACGACCCCGGCGTCGGCTCGAAGGCTTCGGGTGATAAACGCGATTCCCGGCGTGGGGAGCGGACCGACCAATAATACGTCCACGCCCATCGAGGTGATGCCGGCGGTCAGCGCGGTTTCCAGCATGTAGCCCGTCAGGCGCGTATCCTTCCCAATGACAATCGTGGGACGTTCAGTCGATCCTCTCAGAAGGTGAGCGGCGGCACGACCGACTTTCACCATGGTCTCCGGTGTCATCGGCTCCCTGTTGGCCACACCCCGAATCCCGTCGGTCCCGAATAGTTTTCGCACAACTCACTCCTTTCTCCTCGATGCGTCCCACTCCGGCGGTCGCGTTACGAAGACGAGGGCTTAGGGTTCGTCCTGATCTCAACGGAGACCTGGACGAGGGCCGGCCCTTCCAGTTTGATTAACTTCCCCACAGGTTCAAGAGAGGTCATGGCGCCAAAGTCATGAGATCGCCCCTCAATGCTGATCGTCGAGGTGTAGACCTTCTCCAGGCGATTCACCTCGCTCCTCGGTCCGACCAATCGGACGCGGTCGGGGTGCGCGAAGGCTCGTTTGAGATAGTACCCGGCCGCCGGATTCCCCTCCACGCGGGCTGCCACCCGTACCGTCCGCTCTGCTATGGATTCCAGGACCAGACGAACCCACTTCGGCGAGACCTGGACGACCTCTACTCCGCGGGGGACGTTAACCTGGTCGGTCTTCACCGCCACGAGATTCTCCCCTTCTTTCAAGCTCGAGAGATCAAGGTTGACGTCAACCTCGTTGGGCGACAGTCCGGAGATCAGACTTTTCGGGCCACGCAACTGGACTGTGACAAAGTCTCCGGGAACATTGAGAAGGGCCGTATTTTTCGGAAGCCGAGCGAGCGTCAGTGGGGCATTTAACGTACGCTCGTCCCTCTGCTCCCCTGCGACGACCATCCAGAGGGCAAACGCGAGGCCCAACGAGGCGAGCTTGAGACCGAGATTATCGAACAGTCCTCGAGACATGATCCTCATTATGGATATGCGCTGATCGGCCGCCCCCGCCACCAAGCGCCTAACCGCCGATCACTGATGGTGTGGCAACCTCTTTAGGCTTCGTGCTGGAGCCGCCGCTACGAGGCGGCCCTAGCAGCTCCACGAGTTGACGCCGCAGCCTCTGCGTATCGAGACCCTGACTGAGAGTCCCCCCCTGAACCAGAGACACACTCCCCATCTCCTCCGAGACGACGATGACGATCGCATCTGTTTCCTCTGTCAGCCCTATGGCTGCGCGATGGCGCGTACCAAGCTCCTCGCTGACATCGCTCGCCAGCGTTAATGGCAGCAGGCAGGAGGCCGCCGCCACCCGTCCGCCCTGTATCACGACCGCCCCGTCGTGGAGCGGCGAACCGGGGTAAAAGATCGATTCCAATAACCGTCTCGACACGCGCGCGTCGAGAGATACCCCGGAATCGACGTAGTCGGAGAGCTTCGTCTCCCGCTCCAGGACGATAATTGCGCCGATCTTTTTCGCGGCCAAGGAGGCTGCCGATCGGACAATCTCATCAATCATGTACGCCTCTTCGCGCTTGGTGAAGGCACGAAGCAGACGGGATCGAAGGCCGAACGTCGCCAGGGCCCGCCGGAGTTCCGGTTGGAATAAAATGATGATCATCAGGAACCAGACGCCCAGCGAGTTCTGCAGAACCCAGTTCACGGTCAGCAAACCACCCTTGAGAGCGATTCGCGATGCCAGGTAGACTAGCGAAAGCCCCAGAATCATTTGCAGCGCCCGCGTCCCTTTGAACATCAGGAGAAGCTGATAGGCGACAAACGCCATGATCAGCACATCCACGGCGTCGATCCATCCGAACTGGGTAATTGTGGACCACATGGCGGCTAGGCCCTCCTGATCACGTCCAGCATTCTGACAAGCTGCGCACAGGGCCGGACCTCGTGGACCCGGACAAAGGCGGCGCCCTGCAGCACCGCCGCCGCGACGCAGGCTGCCGTGCCATATTGGCGTTGCTCAACCGGCAGGTGCAGCACCTCCCCGACCAGCGACTTGCGCGATGGACCGACCATGATCGGTTTGCCGAGACGATGAAATGCCCCCAGATGGCGAAGCAGGGCAAGATTGTCCTGCGACCGCTTCCCGAACCCTAACCCCGGATCGATCATGATCGACTGCGGGTCGACGCCCATCTGTTCGGCAAAGGCGACGCGATCTGCCAGAAAGTCCGACACTTCGCCCACAACATCGTGGTAGAGCGGTTCGATCTGCATATCCTGGGGGGTCCCTTTCATGTGCATGATGACCAGGCCGGCGCGCCTCTCAGCTACGACCGCCGCCAGGCGTCCCTCTCCTCGAACGCCATAGACGTCGTTAATGATATCCGCCCCTTCCTCCAGGACGACCCTCGCCACCTCCGGTTTGTAGGTGTCCACCGCCACCGGAATTGTCAGCCTGGGCCGCAGGTCGCGCAGCACCAGAAGGATCCGACGAATCTCCTCGTCTACGGAGACGGGGACGGCGCCCGGACGAGTTGACTCGCCGCCCAGCTCGACAATATCGGCCCCCTCCTCCACCATCCGCATTGCCCGATCGGCGGCTGCCTCAGGCGCCAGGAAACGACCGCCATCGGAAAAAGAATCCGGGGTGACATTCAACACCCCCACAATCCACGTTTTTTCCTGGACATTCAGCAGGTGGTCCCTGCAGCGGAAGTGTAGGGGCGTCTGTTGAGTCATTGCGTCCATTGCGTCTGTTGAGTCTATTGAGTCGAACCAAAACCTGGCACAGAAGGCGGGCGAGAACGGTGGGCGTGGCTGCAGGAACACTATCTCAGGCGTTCCCGCCTACATCTCAGACGCGCGCCTGGGCCGGGGCTGCCGCCCCGTTCACGATGGCATCGATCTGAAAGCCGTCAAGCACCTCGGTCTCCAGCAACGCCTTGGCCAAGGCGTGCAGGATCCCGATCCGTTCGAGGATCAAGTTCTTGGCCTTTTCGTAGTTGGTCATGACGATCTGCTTCACTTCTCGATCAATCTCTACCGCCGTGTGTTCGCTGTAATCCTGATGCTGGGCAATCTCCCGACCCAAAAAGATCATCTCTTCGCGCTTGCCGAATGTCAGAGGGCCAAGCTTCTCGCTCATCCCCCACTCGCACACCATCTTCCGGGCCAGATCGGTCGCCCGTTCGATGTCGTTGCCGGCGCCGGTCGTAATCTGACCGATGACCAACTCCTCCGCAACGCGTCCGCCCATCATGATGGCGATCTCGTTAAGGAGGTACTCCTTGGCGTAGTTATGCTTCTCGTCGATGGGCAACTGTTGAGTCATGCCGAGCGCTCGGCCGCGCGGGATAATCGTCACCTTGTGAATCGGGTCGGTTCCGGGGAGCACCTTCGCCACTAGCGTATGTCCGGCCTCATGATAGGCGGTCACCTTGCGCTCCTCCTCGCTGATCACGATGCTCTTTCGCTCGACGCCCATGAGCACCTTGTCTTTGGAGTTCTCGAAGTCGACCATGCACACGGTTTTCTTGTTTTGCCGAGCGGCCAACAGAGCGGCCTCGTTGACGAGATTGGCCAAATCGGCACCGGAAAATCCGGGCGTCCCGCGCGCCAGGAGCGTCAGGTTCACATCGGGGTCAACAGGAATCTTTTTCGTGTGGACGCGCAGGATGCCCTCGCGGCCCTTGAGATCGGGTCTGGCCACGATGACCTGGCGATCAAACCGTCCGGGTCGGAGCAGCGCCGGGTCCAGGACATCGGGACGATTGGTCGCTGCAACCAGGATCACCCCGTCGTTCGACTCGAAGCCGTCCATCTCAACCAGGAGCTGATTCAAGGTCTGCTCCCGCTCGTCGTGACCGCCGCCGAGCCCTGCCCCCCGATGCCTGCCTACGGCGTCGATCTCATCCATAAAGATGATACACGGGGCATGCTTCTTACCCTGCTCAAACAGGTCCCGCACGCGCGAGGCGCCGACGCCGACAAACATCTCCACAAAGTCCGAACCCGAGATGCTGAAAAAGGGGGCATTCGCCTCTCCGGCGATGGCCCGCGCCAGCAGCGTCTTACCCGTACCCGGGGGGCCCATGAGCAAGACACCCTTGGGAATCCTCCCGCCCAGCTTCTGAAACTTTGGCGGGTCCTTCAGGAACTCAATGATCTCTCGCAGCTCCTCTTTGGCCTCGTCCGCGCCGGCAACATCGGCAAAGGTCACCTTATTTTGCTTGTCCGATAGCAGGCGCGCCCGACTCTTGCCGAACGAGAGGGCCTTCATGCCCCCGCCCTGCATCTGCCGCATAAAAAAGATCCAGACCCCAATAAACAGCAGCATCGGCAGCCATGAGAGCAGCATGTTGACATACCAGGGGTTCCCGTCAACCGGTTTCGCAATGATCCGAACCCCCTTCTGCCGCAACTCCGAAATCATATCCTTGTCCTCAGCGGCATATGTCCGGAAGATCTCGCCGCCGGTCAGCTTCCCCTTAATATCCGCGCCCCTCACAATGACCTCCGCGACCTCGCCCTTTGTCACTTTAGCCATAAAGTCGCTGAAGATCATCTCCTTTTCCTGCGGCTGGTTCTGGCTGAAGATATTGAAGACCAATACCATGATTAAACCGATCACAAGCCACAGCGCCAGATTCTTAAAAAACGGGCTCAACCTTTTACCTCCTCCAACCAATCTCTTTCCCTCTTCCGGCAGGTCGATGCGTCAGATTTATAACTTAATCAACTATTATATCAAATCGCTCGCACGTCTTCAACGCACAATAGCTCCCCGGCCATTTTTTACGCGAGCCGCGAGTCGTCGGTCACTAGCCACTAGCTCCTGTGGTCGTTGCGCGCACTCGAAGGATACGTTGCGTCGAATCGGTTACCCTGAACCGTTCGTCGACTCGAAAACCGACAACCCACACAATCTGATCGCCCGACACCACTAACGGAACGCTCCGGCGTTGATCGCGCGGCACCTTGGCGTCCACAAAAAAGTCCTGGAGCTTTTTCCTGCCGCCCATCCCGAAAGGGACGAACCTGTCACCCTCTTGCCATCCCCTCACGTGTAATTCCATGCCGGTGCGGTCGGCATCAAGGAGAGCGGTAAATGCATCGGATACGAGATGATCTACTGCCCCCTTCTGCAGCATCTCGCTCCGAAGGCTGAGCAACACTCCCGGAATCACCGTCACACCCGGAACGACCATGGGGCACGATAAAATTCGGCCTCTCGCCTGACCCTCCCCCAGCGAAAGAACGAGACGGTCGTCCGCCCTTTGTACGCGCAATCCGCCCGGCGCGTACACCGCCCCCTGCGCCCCTCTTGTCATCACCAGTCGATCAATAGCCAGCGTCTGTTGAAAGGTCAATCCCGGACGGCCTCCCCGCAACTCTTCGGCAACGCGTCGAATCATACGCCATCTCAAGGCGCTGGGAAGGGTCGCCATAGGGGGAATAGACAGCACGAACGCCTCACGAGACCGCGAGACCAGAACCGCGCGAAGCTCTTT
>JAHFDH010000114.1 GCA_023249055.1 Candidatus Methylomirabilota bacterium | reverse complement strand
GCCGACCATCGCCTTGATGGCGCCATGCTGCACGTCCAGCGCGACCAACGCACCTTCTATGGGATGCTCGGACGTCGCCTTTCGCCGTCCGTCAAGCATGGAGAGTCCCTGCACGACGGCCCGATGGGCTGACTGTTGGGTTGCCATATCAAGGGTGGTATAGATCTTCAGCGTCCTCCCGCTCGGGACGTCAGGCAGCTTGGTATCGAGCTCTTTCCTGACGAAATCCAGGAAATACGCGGTCTCCACAGTTGAGTCGCGTCCCACCCGGACCGGTTCCTTCAGGGCGCGGCCATAGTCCGCGTCGCTCAATCTCCGCTCCTCCCGCAATCGGCGGAGAACCAGATTCCGGCGCTCGCGGGCGCGTCGTAACGAGACGAGGGGAGAGACTGTATTGGGCGACCGGATGAGTCCTACCAACAAGGCCACTTCAGCCGGACGAAGCGCGCCGGGCTCTTTGCCCAGGTAATGGCGCGAGGCGGCCGTCATTCCCCGCACCTCGTAGATCCCGCGCTGCCCGAGATAGACCTCATTGAGGTACTGCTCCAGAATCTCCTGTTTCGACAGCGTTGCTTCCAGGCCAATAGCCAGGGCAGCCTCCTTGATTTTCCGCCAAACCGTACGCTCGTGATTCAGATAACGCAATCGGGCCAGTTGCTGAGTGAGCGTACTACCACCCTGCACGATGGTCCCGCGTCTGACGTTGGCCCATACGGCCCGTATGACGGCGCGCACATCTACGCCATAATGTTCATAGAAGCGCCGATCTTCCATGAGCAGCACCGCATCGGGCAAGAGGGAGGGGTAGGCGCTCAAGGGGCGATCTTCGCGCAACTCGTACGCCGATCCGTGAAAGACCGCCATCGGCGTGTCGCCGCCATCGGCATACATCAGCAGCGTGGGGCCGAACGCCCGGCCGGCCACGGTATGCCAGATCGTCCAGCCGGCCGCGAATCCTGCCAGCAGAATCAGGGGGAGGACTATTGGACGAATTTTCACCCGGTGAAAGAGGGATGTCTGTCCGCTCATACCCTTCACAACGTGACTGTTTCGGAAATAGATCGTCCGAGTGCAACCGACGGGTCTGGGGCGTCAAAGATCCCTCGCCCCCATTTGGGGGAAAAGGACGTATGCCGCAACCCAAATGAGTTTCAGGTGAACTGTCTTAGGCGATCCGGACGGCGCCTGTCGTATTGGCAAAAGGGCAACTATCGTGCCATATCGAATGCTGGACAAGGATAGCCTGGGAAAGGCCCGCGCGACACATCATTGGACGTGTCGCTCCGGGATGATTTTATCGCCGGCGAGTTGGAATTCAACGTGAGGAGGGTAAATTTTTCTCGTGATTCAACGACGAAATTGCATAGTCATTGATTATCGGCGAGGGAATAACCGGAGGGGGGACCTGCCCGCTCTCCGTCAGGAAGGCGTACCACGGCTGACCGAACCCGCCGGGGGAAATCCGAAGAGACCGCCCCGATCGAACCGGAAAAGGGGGGTATCGCCGACCGCTTTACGTCAACGGCGCGACAGTTGGGAGGTTGCGATTATTTCTCGACGGCCTGCTGTCTCCGCTGCAGATAGGCATTCCGCACTGCGCTGTACAGGTCAACGGTCGACTCTTCAACGCTCTCGTACAACTCCAGGTTCTGCGACCGGGAATTGACGGTTTCGCCGCCTTTTCTCCCAAACGATCCGGCTAATGGGATAAAGTAATTGATCGGGTCCATCGCCACATCGGCCACCAGACCGAAGGCGTCGCGAACCGTCAGCGGAGGCAAAAACGGAACGATGAAATAGGGACCGGGACCAACTCCCCATTTGCCCAGCGTCTGGCCGGTGTCCGCGTCGCTCTTTTCAAATCCCCACTTCTTCGCCACATCGAAAATGCCGACGACACCAACGGTTGTATTGATGCCGAAGCGAGCCAGTTCGGTGCCGGCGCCCTTGAATTTAGCCTGCAACAGGTTGTTGACGACCCGGCGAGGCATGGCAACATTGTCGAAGGCGTTGCCGAGGCCTTCCTGCACAGGATCCGGCAGATAATCCCACACAGTCCCTACAGGTTTGAGGACGTATCGATCGACCATATCATGATTGAAGCTGAACATCTTTTCATTATACGGCTCCCAGGGGTCATACTCTTCAACCAGCTCCTTCTCCAGCGACACTGCGCCCTCCATCTGTTTGGCGGCGCCTTCATTGGTCGATTGCGGGTCTGCCGCCATGACGCTCGGCGCAGCGATCAAGCCTGCGATTGTCACGGCAACGGCCACTACATTCACCCACAGCAGCGATCTCCTGACCCTGTGTCCCACCCTTTCTCTCCTTTCCTTAGTCACACAGCCAATGTTCGCAATCTCTTATCGACGCCCCTCCCCCATTGCCAAAAAGCCTAACATCTTTACCACGAATTGTCCTTCTTGTCGCGCAAAATTTGTAGCCCGTATCATATTCGGGCACAGTCGGACATCGCGCCGGCAGAGCCGGTTATTTCTTGTAGCTGATCCGATAAATTACATCGGCTTCGTCGTCCGACACCAGTATCGCGCCATCCGGCATGACCAGCAGATCCACAGGGCGTCCCCACGCGTGCCCGTCATGCAACCAACCTTCGGCAAACGGCCCATACGCCGGCGCGCCCCCATCCGCAACCCGCGCCAGCATCACACGATACCCGATCGGCTCGTTGCGATCCCATGAGCCGTGTTCCGCAACGAATATCTGATTTCGAAACTCGTCCGGAAACATCGTCCCCGTGTAAAAGCGCATGCCGAGCGCCGCCACATGCGGTCCGAGTTCCATGACCGGCGGGGTGAACTCCTCGCACCTCCGCTGCTTCCCGAACCCGGGATCGGCAACAGCCCGCCCGTGGCAATAGGGGAAGCCGAAATGCAATCCCGGACGCGGCGCATGATTCAGCTCGTCCGGCGGCAGATCGTCACCCATCCAGTCCCGCCCGTTGTCCGTAAACCAGATCTCGCGCGTCCTCGGATGCCAATCGAAGCCGACCGTATTGCGGACACCTCGCGCGAAGATCTCCACCCGGGTCCCGTCCGGCTTGATGCGCATGATCGATGCGTAACGCGCGTCGTCGCGCTCGCAGACGTTGCATGGCGCGCCGACCGGAACGTACAACCAACCGTCGGGGCCGAACGCGATGAACTTCCAGCCGTGATGGCGGTCCCGGGGCAAGCCGTCATAGACGACCACCGGCGCAGGCGGGTCCTTCAGATGAGCCTCGATGTCGTCGTATCGCAGAATCCGGTTGACTTCGGCCACGTAGAGGGCGCCGTCGCGAAAGGCCACGCCGTTCGGCATATTCAGGCCCCGCAGGAGCGTTATGACCTCGTCCGCCTTGCCATCGCGGTTGCGATCTATGACGGCATACACATTCCCCGCCGTGCGGGTGCCGACAAACAGCGTGCCGTGCGGGCTAAGGGCCATCGACCGGGCGTTGGGGACCGGACTCGCGTAGATGCTGATCTCAAATCGAGGCGGGAGTGTGATCTGGTGCAGCGGCAACCCCTGCCCGCCGTTGGCTCCGCCACACGACACCGACCCCATCAACAACACAAGCACAAGCGGGCCGAGTCGAGGGGCGCGCATCAGGGGATCAGCAGCAGTTTCCCTGTACTCTTGCGCTCTTCAAGCCGGCGATGGGCAAGCGCGGCCTCGGCAAGCGGGAAGGTCGCGTCGATCCGTACGGTAAGCGTTCCGGCAACGATCCAATCAAATAGATCCGCTGTCCGCTGGAGCAGTTCCGTCCGGTCGAGCGTATAGTGCATCAGGTTGGGGCGGGTGAGGAAGAGGGAACCCTTGGCGCTGAGTAACTGCGGATTGAATGACGGCACCGGTCCGCTGGACTGGCCATAGAGGACCATGTAGCCGCGGGGCTTCAGACAGTTCATGCTTTTGTCGAAGGTGGTCTGCCCGACCGAGTCATAGACCACATGGACGCCTTTGCCATTGGTCAGGCGCCTGGTCTCCGCTTCGAAGTCAGCCTGCGTGTACAGGATCACATCATCGGCGCCGGCCTCCCTGGCCAGAGCCGCCTTCTCCTCAGTCGAGACGGTCCCGATGACCCGGGCTCCCCGCCGCTTGGCCATCTGGACCAGAAGCAGGCCGACGCCGCCCGCCGCCGCGTGAATCAGCGCGCTGTCGCCCGGCTGCAGCGGATAGGTGCTGTGGGTCAGATAGTGCGCGGTCAGCCCTTGCAGCATCACCGCCGCCGCCAGTCGCCCATCGATCGCGTCCGGGATCGGCACCAGCCTCCGCGCCGGGACGATCACATACTCCGCATAGGCGCCCACGTGCATCGCGTACACGACGCGGGTTCCGGGCGCAAGATCCGGCACGCCAGGACCAACGGCATCCACCACGCCGGCCGCCTCCCTGCCGAGGATCACCGGCAACGGGTCCGGGTATTGGCCCTTCCGCTGGTAGATGTCGATGTAGTTGATCCCCGCCGCGTCGATCCTGACCCGCGCTTCGCCGACTCCGGGTTCTGGAAGCGCCACATCCTCGCAGCGAAGTACTTCTGGACCGCCATACTCATGTATACAAATCGCACGCATCGTGACTCCTAAAACAGCGGTCAGCCATCAGCATTCAGCGGTCAGCTTTTTGCACTCTTCAGATCATCCCTGACTGAACGCTGATAGCTGACCGCTGATAGCTGATAGCTTCTTACTTAGTACGTCACCGACCGGTCGTACTCGACCAGCAGTTGGGCGTACCGTTTGATATCAATCTTTTCGCCGACGGGTACACGCTTGAGGTCTTCATCCAAGACCCCACGGGTCTGCGCTCACCCCCCTCAGAGGTAGATCGGAACCTGATGGTCCACGGCGAATTGGAACAGCTCGTCGAGCGGCGGAAGTCCATACGGCTTCACATGCTGCCGCAACTCCGGCTTGATCAGTACCGTGGCATCGAGCGCCAGCACAATACCAACGTCAATGCCGGACTCTTTCGCCCCCTTTGCCACGAAGAACGGCATCGCCGCCCGCGTGGAGTTATCGTACCCATAGGTCGCGGTAATCAGCAATCTCGCCATCGCTCTCTCCGTTCTGTCTTGTGGTCAAGCAGATCCCTTCCGGCTGGCAGCTTAAGCCGCAGGGCCGTCTCCCGCTCCCGGACCGCGCTGTTCCATCGGCAACATCTACTCTACCCCTCCAGCAATTGATATTTCCCGGGCGCCAACGTGTCTTCCGGGACCAGGATGATCTCCCCGGCGTAGGTCTGCTGGAGCGCCTCGATCACCTCGCCATCCTCCGCCTGGAACCAGCCGATCAGATCGGGATGGGCCCGGATCCGAATCATGGGGATCCGCTTGCGAGACAGCAGCCACTCGACCTCCCGAAGGACCTGATGGGCGATAGACGGGGTTGAACGGATATAGCCGAGACCGCCGCATGCCGGGCACGACGCGCTCAGGGCCTTGTTCAGCCCCTGGCGGACCCGCTTTCGCGTCATCTCAACCAGGCCCAACTCCGACAGCAGCGAGACATTCGTCGGAGAGCGGTCTGGCTTCAACACCTCCTTCAACTCCTGCAGCACCCGGTCCCGGCTCTCCTGTCGCGCCATATCGATAAAGTCGATGATGATGATCCCGCCCAGGTCCCGCAAGCGCACCTGGCGCGCAATCTCCCGGGCCGCCTCGAGGTTGGTCTTGAGGACCGTCTCCTCGAAATCGTGCTTGCCGACATACTTGCCGGTGTTGACATCGATGGAGACCAGCGCCTCCGTCTCCTCCAACACAATATACCCCCCTGATTTGAGCCACACCTTGTGGCGCAGCGCCTTCTCAACCTCCCGCTCGATGCCGAACGACTTGAAGATCGGCTCGTCCTCGGTGTAAAGAAACAGGTGCGACTTCAACTCGGGGTGCAGCGACTCGGCGTACTCCAGGCACCGCTCGTACTCGGTCGGACTGTCCACCACCAGGCGGACCACCTCCTTCGTGAAGAGGTCGCGGAAGATCCGAAAGATCAAGTCCAGATCCTTCTGCACCAGCGCCGGGGCGGCGAGCGTCTCGGCCCTGCTCTTGATCTTTTTCCACAGCGACCGGAGAAACTCGAGATCGGCCTCGATCTCCGCCTTCCCCTTGCCGACCCCGGCGGTCCTGACGATGACCCCCTCACGTTCCGGGTTGATCTCTTCGATGATCGCCTTCAGTCGGGATCGTTCCGCTTCGTTCTCAATCTTTCGCGACACCCCGACATGCTGCTCGGTCGGCATGTAGACCAGATAGCGGCCGGGCAGGGTAATGTGCGAGGTGATGCGAGCGCCCTTCGTCCCGAGCGGCTCACGGGCGACCTGCGCGACAATCTCCTGCCCCTCCTTGAGCAACTCCTCGATGCTGGCCTGCTGGCGGCGACCTCGAGCAAAGCTCGGCCTCGGCTCCTCGGAGGGAGATTCGGCGGGCTCGCCCTCCTCCCCGATGGTCAGCAACTGCTCATACTCCTCCACGTCCTCGAAGATGTCCCGCACGTAGAGAAAGGCGTCCTTCGCCAGGCCCAGATCCACAAAGGCCGCCTGCATTCCGGGAAGGATCTTGAGGACGCGCCCTTTGTAGATGTTGCCGGCGATGCTCTTGTTCTTCGAGTCGTCGATCAGCAGTTCGACCAAAACACCGTCCTCCAGGACGGCTACCCGGGTTTCCACGATAGAAGAGTTAACGATAATCTCGCGTTTCA
>JAHFDH010000113.1 GCA_023249055.1 Candidatus Methylomirabilota bacterium | reverse complement strand
GTCGGAACGCTGAATCCGGGTCGGCCGCCTTATACCCTGGGACCTGATCGATGCGACTCATGCAAGTCACGTCGACGCTTCCCACCGTGATGCCATGACGCGACACATGGCATCGTGTCCTTAGCGTGCCCCGTGTTGATCCAGCAGCTCCATAATCATGGACAGTTTGTTCTGGGAGGCATACATCCTGGCCGTCGCATTCATATTATCCTTCACATTCACATCGGCGCCTTTATTGAGCAACAGCTCTACCACTCGAGTATGCCCATGCCAGGACGCGCGTATCAGGGCCGTCCCGCCGTTAAAGTCTCTCGCATTCACATCCGCGCCCTGATTGAGCAGCAATCCCACCACTCCGGCCTGCCCATGCCAGGACGCGCGTATTAAGGCGGTCGCGCCATCACCGGCTTTGGCGTCCACCTCAACACCATGATTGAGCAGCAGCCCTATAACCCCGGAATGTCCCTTCTCAGACGCGCGTATCAGGGCGGTTGCGCCATTACGAGTCTTGGCATTCACGTCGGCGCCGTGTTTGAGCAACGCCTCTACCACCTCGGCATGCCCATGCCAAGACGCCTGCATCAGGGCCGCCCAGCCGTCTTTATCCGTCGCATTGACCGCAGCGCCGTGCTTGAGCAGCAGTTCGACCACCCCGGCATGCCCATGCTCGGACGCAGACATCAGGGCCGTGACGCTGTCTTTATCACTCGCATTGACGTCAGCGCCTTCGGCTAACAGACTCTCGACTTTTCCGATGTCTCCGGATTTAGACGACTCGATAATCTGTTCGACAGGCTTCTCATCACTTTCAAATAATGAGCTGAAGAAACCCATGTGTCCTCCTTTTTACATCTCAAACCCCTGCTCGTCCAGTAGATGGTCGCAGCCGATCCTCCGCCCGGATGCCGAATCTGAGGCGGCCGCCTCAAGCCTTGAAACCTTATCGACAGGGCTCGAGAAAGTCAAGTGGAAGCCAGACTGAGTCATGACAAGATGTGATATCCGGCGTTGTGTGGTCACGAGGCGTCGCACCTTTCCAGCAACTCCGCAACCTTGGAATGGTCCTGCGTAGAGGCGTACAGCCTCGCCGTCTGGCGTTGATGATCTCTCACGCTCGCATCGGCGCCGTGGCTGAGCAGCAGCCCGACAATCCTGGAGCGTCCCCTCTCAGCCGCGCGCATCAGCGCCGTTCTGCCTTTATTATCCTTTGCATTCACATCGGCGCCGTGCTTGAGCAGTATTTCCACGACACCGCTATGTCCTCTCCAGGACGCGCGCATCAGGGCGGTTGTATCGCTCTGGTCCTTCGTATTCACATCGGCGCCGTGCTTGAGCAGATGCTCCACAACCCCGCCATGTCCATTCCATGCCGCGCGCATCTGGGCGGTCCAGCCGTCCTTGTCTCTCTCGTTGACATCGGGGCCGTGCTTGAGTAGCAGTTCCACGACGCCGGTTCGTCCATGTCCGGACGCATGCATGAGAATCGTCCAGCCGTCCTTGTCTCTCGCATTGACATCGGCGCCGTGCTTGAGCAGCAACTCCGCGGCCCCGCCATGTCCATTCCAGGCTGCGCGCATCAGGGCCGTCCAGTCGTTGTGATCCTTCGCGTTCACGTCGGCGCCGTGCTTGAGCAGCAGCTCCACAATCTTGGTATACCCCTTCACGGCTGCGCGCATCAGAGCCGTCCAGTCGTTGTGATCCTTCGTGTTGACGTCGGCGCCGTGCTTGAGCAGCAGCTCCACCACCTTGAAACGCCCATGCCAGGAGGCATGCATCAGGGCCGTCCAACCATGCTTATCGGTCGCGTTCGCATCAGCGCTTTCAGTCAACTGCCGCTTGACCTGCTCGATGGTTCCAGTTTTGGACGCCTCAATGAGCTTCTTGCCGGATCTCCCGCTACCCTCAAATATTGAGCTGAAAAAACCCATAGCTCCCCCCTTTCACATCTCGCACGTCTCGTCTATCCGGCTGCCGAGGCGCATCGCCAAGACACCTGTCCCTCCTGGAGACGGTATACATCAACTATGGTCACATTCGCCTGTCCTTGTTTACGGTGTTGGCTGCCGCACCGCGTAGGTCCCGTTTCGGAAAAGCCATACTACACAAAATGTCGCCATCGCAATTGCCGACGTCACGAGATAGATCGGCCGGTAGCCGAACTGTTCCGCAACCATTCCGAATATGAACGAGGCAAGCGCATGGCCCAGCAACATTGCGGTACTGAATGCGCCAAGGGAGCGTCCGCGCCCCTCCGCATCCGCCAGGTCTATGATATAGGCGCTCAGGGCCGGAAAAAGCAGTCCGTGAGCCATTCCGGTCAGCATCCCGACCACCAGCAGACAGATCGGAGACACGAGCCAGACCAGACCCAGGGCGCCTGATCCCATAAGCAGCAGGGCGGGAAGGATGACGCGCCGGCGCCCCCACCGATCGGAGAGTCTGCCGCACGTCAACCGGATACCGATCGCAGCCACGCTGTACGCAACGTAGAATCCGCCGATACGCGACAACCCGGCCTGCGTCGCGTAGGTCGGCAGGAATACGAACACCGCCCCGGAGGCCAGACCGAACACCAGCGCAAGAAGAATCGGCGGAAGGATACGCCTCGACGGGATCAGGAAAGAGAGGCTTGGAACAACAGCGTCTCGAGGCGTCGACGGCAGGTTGCGCAACGCCAGGCTGCTCAGCAGGCAGGCTGCGGCGGCAATAGCGGCGGCGAAGAAGAATACCGAATAGCCTGCACGGTAGATCACCTGCTCTCCGATGGCGGGAGAGAGCGCAATCGTAATGAGTCCTGAGATTCCGAACAGGCCCACCGCCTCGCCGCGACGGCTCGACGGAACCATTTCAGACACCAACGTCAGATTCGCAATATAGAAGGTAGAGTATGCGATCCCTTGCAAGATACGAAAGAGCACGAAACGCGCATCCAGTTGAGTCGAGAACGCAAAGCCGATCGCGGCCAGCATCCCCGCTGCCGACCCCAGCAGCAGGAAACGCTTGCGCCCGAATCGATCGATAAGGGCGCCGGCCAACGGCTGCCCAATAATGGCCGCAAAGCTGTAGCTTCCCATCACCCAACCGATCTGCGATTCGGTCCCCCCCAGCGTCTTGATGTACAGCGGCAGCAGGCTGAAGGCATTGAGACTGGAGAAAAAGAAAAAATTAGCAAGGGAGGCCACGAAAAAGTTGAAACTGGGGATCGTGTCGTCAACAGCGCGATCCCGCGCCTGGCGGGTCGGACTCCACCACATTGCGAATTGACTTTTGCCTGATCGATCCATCTGTGTACGGTCAGCTCCCTTGTCTTTCTCCTTGTCTACTGTTGAAATATATCGTATACATACGTCAAGTCAAGATCGTTTACCCGCCCGCTTGAGTCGCTGACCAGGGCACGAGGGCGACCAGAGGCGCATAGCCGGTTGCCCAAAAGGAGGATGCGTGATGACAACCACTGCGTTTGTCCTGATCGAAGGCGCGTCAGATCAGACGGCTCACATCGTCAAAGCGTTGCAGAAGATCAAAGGGGTCAAGTCGGCGCATGCCGTAACCGGGCCTTACGACGTGATCGCGTGCATTGAGGCCACTGATATCGGTACGATCGGCTCGGTGGTCCTCTCGAAGATCCGTACCTTGAAGGGCGTCACACGAACGGTGACCTGCGTCGCCGTCTGAGATCTCCCCGAGATGGTCCAGCAATGTAACGGATTGTAACGATCAGTCACATCATGACCGTTCGTTACAATCCGTTACTCTTTTTTCAGCCCTTCCACACCCCGCAAAACCCATCGCCAAATAGATCAGGGTGCGGACGATCGCCCCTGTCGCCCCTTTTACCTGATACCCGAAGTCCTTCTCGGTCTGCGCGGTCCCGGCGATGTCCAGGTGAACCCACGGTGTCTTGCCGACAAAGTTGGCCAGGAGTTTCGCGCCTGTGATCGGCCCCGCCTTCCTGCCGCCGATGTTCTTCATGTCGGCGCAGTCGCTCTTGATCTGCTCGCCGTACTCGTGATCCATGGGCAGTTCCCAGATCTTCTCGTTGGCCGCTTCGCTGGCCTGCTTCACCTGCTGCATCAGTTCGGGATCGTTGGTAAAGGCGCCCGTCCGAACCGAGCCGAGGGCGATAATGCACGCGCCCGTCAATGTCGCAACGTCGACAAGATGCGTGAGTCCCTTGTCGCAGGCGTAACAGAGAGCATCAGCCAGGATCAGTCGTCCTTCAGCATCGGTATTGATCACCTCGATCGTTTTGCCGTTCATCGCCTTGACGATATCGCCGGGACGCTGGGCTGTTCCGCTGGGCAGGTTTTCGGTCGCCGGCACGAGCGCCGTAACATCCACCGGCAGCTTCAGCTCTGCGATCCCTTTGATCGCTGCGAGAACCGTCGCCCCGCCGGCCATATCGCCCTTCATCGCCTCCATCCCTTCGCTCGGTTTGATGGAAATGCCTCCGGAATCGAAGGTGAGCCCTTTGCCCACCAGGCCGAGGCGCGGACCGGTCCCTTTCCCTTTCCTTCCCTTATAGCTCACCTCAATGAGCTTCGGCGGCTCATGGCTGCCCTGAGCCACCCCAAGCAGCGCCCCCATGCCCAGCCTCTTCATATCGGCGCGCTCCAGGATCTTGACGGTGAGACCCAATCCGCCGGCCATCTTCTTGGCCCGCGCCGCCAGTTCCGAAGGGGTCAACGTATTCGCCGGCTCGTTCACCAAATCACGGGCGAAACTTACTGCCTCGGCCAGGATGCGACCGCGGCGCATCCCCTCCTGCATCGTAGACACCTTGACTCGATCGCGCTCCAGCAGCGTCAGCTTTTGAACCACCTTCTCCCCATTGTCGTCCGGCTTCTTATATTTATCAAAGCGATAGAGGCCCAACACTGCCCCCTCAGTCACCGCGCATGCCGCCTGGCCGGCGTCCAACCCGCCGACACCGGCGCCGTGAACGATGGACCCTACCGTCCGCGCCCCCGCCCCGCACAGATGACGCATCGCCTCCGCTGAGGCCGAGCGCACCCGATCCAGGGACAACTCATCCTGCTTGCCGAGTCCGATCACCAATACCCGAGCCACCGGAAGCTGTCCGAATGTATGCAGCAGCAGCCGCTCATGCAGTTTACCCTTGAACTCTCGCCGACGAATGGCAGCGGTAATCGACTCGCCGAGCCTCTGGTCCACCGCCCCGGACGCCCCATCCGGGCGCTCCGCTCCTTCAAAGAGATTCACAATCAGCGCATCGCCTTCATAGGACAGCAGATCCTGTGCCTTGAACTCTATCTTCACTCGAACACTCCTTTCAAAGGCCCCGCCCACCCTGGGGGCGCAAAAATAGAGGGATGGCAACTGCCACCCCTCTCTCTATTCGCATTACTGTCCGGATACCGGCCCCCTCAGCGACTTTCTCTCCCTCCATCCTTGCGCCAGTACTCATGGGCGGGCGAACACCCGCCCCTGCTACGACAAACCGATCAGCTCATCCACGCGCGGATCCCAGGGCTTGAACGGATCCTTACAGAGGATCGTGCGCTGATACCGATCGTTCAGCTTCAGGTAGCTCCAGCCCACATCGTATGACTTATTCTTCTCATTCGCATACCTGATAAAGTCGCTTCGCACCTTGGCCCTGGTCGTCTGCGGCGGCGTCGTCATGGCCGTTTCGATCTCGTCCTCTGTGATGACGCGATCGATCAGATCGTCATGCAACATCAGGTAATATAGCCCGCGGGTCCGCTTGATATCATGATACTGCAGATCCAGCATGAAGACACGCTGATCGTCGAAGGAGCAGCCCTTGCGGGCGATGTAGGAGCTGATGAGCCCGTGTTTGATGACCCAGTCGAGCTCGCGGTTGAGCGTCATCGGGTCCTCGGCGAGCTTGTCCAGGACGTACTGCCACTTCTCGAGGAGGTCGGCCACCTGGGGGCTGCGTTCCCGGCCCTGGTAGTACTCGAGGGCGAGGTCCAGGTACTCGCGCTGGATCTCGACGGCCGAGAACTCCTTGCCGCGCTTCAGCCGGACGCGGCGGCGGCAGGTGATGTCGTGGGAGATCTCCTTGATGGCGCGGACAGGGTCCTCGAGGGCGAGGTCGCGTTTGATGACGCCGTCCTCCACCATGGCGAGGACGATGGCGGTGGTCCCGACCTTGAGGTAGGTCGCCATCTCCGACATGTTGGAATCGCCGACGATGACGTGCAGGCGGCGGTACTTCTCCTCGTCGGCGTGGGGCTCATCGCGGGTGTTGATGATGCCGCGCGAGCTGGTCGTCGCGCCGGAGATCTCCTGATAAATATGCTGCGCCCGCTGCGAGATGTAGTAGTGATTTCCCATCCGCGTTCGAAGCACCTTCCCTGCGCCGGCAAACACCTGCCGCGTCACAAAGAAGGGGATCAACTGCTCGGCCAGCTTATGGAAGTTCACACTGCGCTGCACAAGATAGTTCTCATGGCAGCCGTACGTGTTCCCAACCGAGTCGGTGTTGTTCTTGAAGATGTAGATCTCGCAGTAGATGCCGTTTTCGTGCAGCTTCTGCTCGGCGCTGAGGAGCAACTCCTCCACGATACGCTCGCCGGCCTTATCGTGGATCACCAGCTCCCGCGGGTTATCACACTCAGGGGTCGCGTACTCGGGATGGCAGCCGGTATCCTGATAGAGGCGCGCGCCGTTTCGCAGGAAATCGTTGGTCCCGCGTTGGCGCGAGACCACCTTTTCAAAGAGATAGCCCAGTGCGCTTTCGACCGACAGGTTCACCCGCCCGCCGACCGAGGACGAGATCAAACCGTATTCGCTTTCCAGTCCGAGGATACGTTCCTGCATGGCAACCACCTC